>NZ_JBIUCP010000078.1:0-8762 GCF_044538765.1 Acinetobacter sp. ABJ-A23_2 | reverse complement strand
TTTTTGCACAAATAGTTGCAATCGCAGCAGTTAAAGTTGTTTTACCATGGTCAACGTGACCGATTGTACCCACGTTTACGTGTGGTTTATTACGTTCAAACTTGGCTTTAGCCATGATGATCTTCCTTTATTAACTACTCATGGAGGGTCACCCCATGAGCACTTGGTTTTCAACTAAGAATTAGTTAGGGCTTATAGTAATCGAAAGATTACTCGTCGTCACCTTTTTTACCGCCAGCTTGGAATTTAGCAATGATGCCTTCAGCCACGTTACGTGGAGTTTCAGCATATTTAGCAAATTCCATTGAGTAAGTCGCACGACCTTGAGACATAGAACGCATTTGAGTCGCGTAACCAAACATCTCAGCAAGAGGAACTTCTGCTTTAATTGCTTTTGTTCCACCAGGAAGATCGTCCATACCTTGAACCATACCACGACGACGGTTTAAGTCACCCATGATATCGCCCATGTAGTCTTCTGGAGTCTCAACTTCAACTTTCATGATAGGTTCAAGAAGGATAGGATCCGCTTTCATGAAACCATCACGGAAGGCATAAGAACCAGCCATTTTGAACGATAATTCGTCAGAGTCGACATCGTGGTAAGAACCGTCGAAAAGAACAGCTTTAACGCCTACAACTGGGTAACCAGCCAAGACACCATTCTTCATACGTTCTTGAATACCTTTATCAACTGCACCGAAGAATTCTTTAGGTACTACACCACCAACAACTTCTTCAGCGAATTCGTATTCTTTACCAGCAGCTTCAACGTCAAGCGGTTCTAAACGAACATATACGTGACCGAATTTACCTTTACCACCAGTTTGACGTACGAATTTACCTTCTTGCTCAACAGTTTTCTTAATCGTTTCACGATAAGCAACCATTGGTTTACCGATATTCGCTTCAACACCGAATTCACGCTTCATACGGTCAACGATGATGTCAAGGTGAAGCTCACCCATACCAGCAATAATTGTTTGACCAGATTCTTCATCAGTACGTACACGGAACGATGGATCTTCTTTCGCCAAACGACCTAAAGCGATAGACATTTTTTCTTGGTCTGCTTTAGTTTTTGGTTCAACAGCCAATGAAATTACTGGCTCTGGGAATTCCATACGCTCAAGAGTAATGATGTTTTTCTCATCACATAATGTATCACCAGTTGTAACGTCTTTAAGACCTACACACGCTGCGATATCACCTGCACGGATTTCTTCAAGATCTTGACGCTCGTTCGCGTGCATTTGCACGATACGGCCGATACGTTCACGCTTAGATTTAACTGGGTTATAAACCGGATCACCTTGTTTAAGAACACCAGAGTAAACACGTACGAATGTTAAGTTACCTACGAATTTGTCGTTCATGATTTTGAACGCAAGCGCAGAGAACGGAGCTTCGTCAGATGCTTCACGAGACGCTTTAGTTTCGTCTTTGTCGTCAAGGATACCTTCGATCGCTTTAACTTCTGTAGGTGATGGTAAGAATTCAATTACAGCGTCCAACATACGTTGAACACCTTTGTTTTTGAACGCAGAACCACAAAGCATTACTTGAATTTCAGAAGCTAATGTACGAGCACGTAAACCAGCGATGATGTCTTCTTTAGAAAGATCACCTTCTTCTAGGTACTTGTCCATTAATTCTTCAGAAGCTTCAGCAGCTGCTTCAACCATGTTAGTACGCCATTCTTGAGCAGTATCAACTAGGTCAGCAGGAATATCACCGTATTCAAACTTCATACCTTGAGAAGCTTCATCCCAGATGATTGCCTTCATTTCGATAAGGTCAACAACACCTTGGAATGTGTCTTCAGCACCGATTGGCACAACGATTGGCACAGGGTTACCGCCCAAACGTGTTTTCATTTGTTCAACAACACGGAAGAAGTTTGCACCAGTACGGTCCATCTTGTTCACGAATGCTAAACGAGGCACTTTATATTTGTTTGCTTGACGCCATACAGTTTCAGACTGAGGCTGTACACCACCAACTGCACAGTAAACCATGCACGCACCGTCAAGAACACGCATAGAACGTTCAACTTCGATTGTGAAGTCTACGTGTCCCGGTGTATCAATTACGTTGATACGGTGTTGTTGGAATTGGTTAGCCATACCAGACCAGAAACAAGTTGTAGCAGCAGAGGTAATTGTAATACCACGCTCTTGCTCTTGTTCCATCCAGTCCATTGTTGCTGCACCGTCGTGTACTTCACCAATTTTGTGAGATACACCTGTGTAGAACAAAATACGTTCAGTTGTAGTTGTTTTACCTGCGTCAATGTGCGCAGAGATACCGATGTTACGGTAACGAGTAATTGGGGTTTGGCGAGCCATGATGTCTACATTCCTAAATGTTATCTTTAAAACAGGGCGCATCAATTAAATTGATGCGCACGAATACTCAAACGGGGCAACTTAAATACCCGCAAAGCCCCCACTTTGATAGAGAGCGATGTTGAATCTAGCTACTGTATGCATGAGTATTCTCCTGATTAGGGACTGTTTTATCCGCTTAGAAACGGTAGTGAGAGAAGGCTTTGTTAGCTTCTGCCATACGATGCACGTCTTCACGTTTTTTGATCGCGGCACCTTTGCCTTCAGCTGCATCAAGCAACTCGCCAGCAAGACGTAAAGCCATAGTTTTTTCAGAACGCTTAGCAGCAGCATCTACTAACCAACGCATTGCTAAGGCAGTACGACGGGATGGGCGTACTTCCATAGGTACTTGATAAGTAGCACCACCAACACGGCGTGCTTTTACTTCGACCATAGGACGAACTTTCTCAAGAGTAGTCTCGAAAAATTCAACTGGGTCTACTTTGTTTTTTTCTTGAACGCGTTCTAAAGCACCGTAAACGATACTTTCAGCAATAGATTTTTTACCATCTTGCATTACGTGGTTCATGAATTTAGCGATTGTTTGGCTGCTAAATTTTGGATCTGGAAGGATCTCACGAGCAGCGACTACGCGACGTCTTGGCATTTTAATACACCTAATAATATGACACTTCAGGATAATCCAGCAGTTTGTACAAGTGTCATGTACACGACGCTGGCCTTACTATACGTCGCTTGAATTACAAATCTATGAAGAATTCAAACAAGCGAAACGCTAAAGGGCTTTTAGACTAGTTTCCTAGAATTACTTCTTAGGACGCTTAGTACCGTATTTAGAACGTGATTGATTACGATCTTTAACACCAGCACAGTCCAAAGAACCACGAACGGTATGGTAACGTACACCTGGTAAGTCTTTAACACGACCACCACGGATAAGAACAACACTGTGCTCTTGTAAGTTATGACCTTCACCACCGATGTAGCTAGATACTTCAAAACCTGAAGTTAAGCGAACACGGCAAACCTTACGCATAGCTGAGTTAGGTTTTTTAGGTGTAGTTGTATAAACACGTGTACAAACACCACGACGTTGTGGACAAGCCTTCAACGCAGGAACTTTGGATTTTTCAACCAAAGTCGTACGACCCTTACGGATCAACTGATTCGTTGTTGCCATATGGCAATTCTCCCGTTATTAAAAAACCTTAAAAAGAAAACACCTCTTTTTAAGGGCACATAATTGTAAGCCAAGATGCAAAAATGGTCAACATGGCAATACTTACCAAATGTTGACCATATCAATGTTTGACAGGATGATTTACAAATTTAAATAAGGCTGAAACTTAATTTTCAAACCCTATCTTTGTAATTGTATTGTTAAGAGTACTTCTGATCCTCTACAACATCATCATTTTCAATTTCTAATGCTGGTTTTTGTTCACTGTGCTCATGCTCGACGACATGTTTTTCTGCAAGCTGTTCGATACCTTGATGAACATTTTCTTGCACTTTTTCTTCACTTTTTTCAGAAGTATTCGACTTAACCACAACAGATACTTTTGAAATTACATCATGATTTTCAATTTTATGATGTTGCGCTGCATGAACACTGCCATTTTCTCCAACATTTAACAGACGAGGACTCGCCTTTTGAATGAGAGTTACCGCAGCATAATAAGCTTGTAATGGTGATAAATGTTCACTTGGGTGCTCATTTAAATAATGTCGTGCTGCACCAAAAATAGCTTGTGCTTTATGACCTACATCTTCTTGTAACTTCCAGCTATAAACAGCACTAAGTACTGCACCTGCCACTGGAGTAAACTTACCCACCGCAGCAAGTTGTGGAACTTTATTTAACCAGCTCCATTTAAACTCACCATTTTCATCGACTAACCAGCTTTTTAAAGTCTCAATATCATTTGAAGACCCAAGTACTTGTTGAAACTGTTGAATATCTTGTGTCTCTAACATATTACGTAAAGCTTTAAGTGCTAAAAGCACCGTCTGCTTCTCTGCAATCAGGCTGATATCAACTTCTTTAAAAATAAATTCAACGACGTCTTGGTCAGTGGCTTCAGTTAAATCAAAACCGTGTGATCTGCCTGTTTGATAAATTGTTCTTAAAACCAATACTAAAGAAACTGGAATGTCTATGGCTGCACCAACCATACCCGATACACCAGTAATCGCACCTTGAATACTTGCAATTAGTTTATTTTGTTCAATTAAAGCCTGACTTAAACGTTGTGAACGTGAAGTGTCTTTAGTCAGCTCAAATAGGTCTTTTGCACCCGCCTCTTCTAAGATTTTTTCAGTCAGCGTACTTTTTGAACTAAAGTCATTTAGCCAATCAAATAAATAGCTCGATATTTTTTCATTCCAGTCAGGCGAAATAAATGTCGCAATACCATTGACCTTTCTAAAATGACGGCCAAACACCTGACGAGTAACTTTAGGTAAATGTTCACGTAACATTTGTTGTGGACTTTCATACTGTTCCACTTCAAACGGACTTTTACTTCTAGCATTACCTTCTACTGTTTTACCACTTGCAAGTGGCTCAACTAACTTACTAACCTCACCTATTTGGCTTTGCTGCAAGATGTTTAAACCAGTAGAACTGAGCTTTTTAGCCACTCCGAAGACCTGAGAAAACAAATTGTCAGATTGATTATTATTAAATTTTGTCATCCAGTACCTCGATTTTTTAATTTATCTAATTAGAGATAAATACTAGGTGGAATGTGGATTTATCTCAACTTGAATGTGTGTATTTTAGTTAACCCTAAATGCAACATACTATGTATTTGGTTATTTTTTTTAAATGCAAAATTGACATAAAGATTTGCCATAAGAAATAAAAAACCTTTCTGCTATCATGGTAACAACGAAAACATATGTCTAATGTTCTTACAGCTATATTCTCCTATCATTTAATAGCTGCTCATGTTCATAGACTTTAAATATCACCATAAAGGGACCTGTAGATGAAACGTGTTGTAATCACTGGTATGGGTATTAACTCATGTATCGGTAACTCTTTAGAAGCAGTTACTCACTCACTTCAAAATGGAATCTCCGGGACACGTTTTAACCCAACTTATGCTGAACTCAATTTTAAGAGTCATGTCAGCGCTGCTGCAGAACAAGATTTTGACAATATTGATCGTAAATTAAAACGATTCATGGGCGTATGTGCAATGTACGCTTATAACTCTGCTGTTGCCGCTGTTGAGCATGCTGGCTTAAAAGCAGAAGATTTAGCAGATAATCCACGTTATGGTATTGCTGGCGGTTCAGGTGGTGGTTCAACTGCTTCTGTTGTAGAAATGACTGAGCTTTTAGAAACTAAAGGCGCTCGTAAAGTTGGACCTTTCTTCGTTCCACGTAACATGACGAACACAATTACTGCAAACGTTGGTGTTGCATTTAAACTTCAAGGTATTGCTCACTCAATCGCAAGTGCTTGTGCAACTTCTGCAGATGCAATTGGTTATGCATATAACCTTATCGCATTAGGCAAACAAGATCTTATGCTTGCTGGTGGTGGTGAAGAAGATCATTGGTCTCAAAGCTTATTGTTTGATGCTATGGGTGCTTTATGTTCTAAATATAACGACACACCTGAAACTGCATCTCGTCCATATTCAAAAGACCGTGACGGTTTCGTTATTGCTGGTGGTGGCGGTTTCGTTGTTCTTGAATCTCTTGAACACGCTCAAGCACGTGGTGCAAAAATTCTTGCTGAAGTTGTTGCTTATGCTGCGAACAGTGACGGTGCAGACATGGTTGCTCCAAGCGGTGAAGGTGCGACTCGTTGTATCTTGATGGCTCTTGAAGAAGCTAAACAACACGGCGTAGAAAAAATTGACTATGTAAATACACACGGTACTTCTACACCAGCTGGTGACGTGACTGAACTTAAAGCAATGGAACGTGCTTTTGGTGAAGGTAAAGTACCACCTTTAAGCTCAACTAAATCTATGACTGGTCACAGCTTAGGTGCTGCGGGTGTTCATGAAGCAATTTACTCTGTATTAATGCTTCAAAATGACTTTATTGCTCCAAACATTAACGTGACTGAGCTTGATGAAGGTACTGAAGGCTTTGATATTGTGCTTGAAAAACGTGATGCAAAATTGAATACTGTAATGAGTAACAGTTTTGGCTTTGGCGGTGTAAACGCTTGCCTAATTTTCAAGAAGTGGGATGCATAATCCCACCTAGGATTAACAATGGATGCACCTTCTGATGCTTTTTTGTGGGTAAAAGCATTACATATTATTGCTGTGGTTTGTTGGTTCGCTGCTTTGTTCTACTTACCACGTCTTTATGTTTACCATGCAATGAGTGATGATGCGGCAACTCATCAACGCTTTGAAGTGATGGAACGTAAGTTGTATCGAGGTATTATGTGGCCATCTATGATTGCCACATTAATTACCGCACACTTTCTTGTAGAGTGGGGCGATGCAACTCGACATTACCATGAAGCCACTTGGTTCTATTTAAAAGTTGGATTAGTGGCTTTATTAGTGGTTTACCATTTTGTTTGTGGTTACTATCGCAAAAAGCTTATTGGAAATGCTCACTATAAATCACATAAGTTCTGGCGCTTCTTCAATGAAATGCCAACCTTAATTTTATTTGCTGTTGTGATTTTAGTTGTTGTAAAACCTCAGTTTTAACTGGGGTTTTTTATTATCTAGGACTCTCATCTCCTTCTCTTATGCATTTTACTGACCTAACCTATTCATAATTTATTATTCAGAGCAAAAGACTTTTACACCAGCCTTAATACATTCTTATAAAAACATCTGATCTTTTTTATAAATTCAATCAACAGAAAGGATAAAGCATGAAAAGTCTGGCTTTTATTCATCGTAACGATACTCGCTTTGCGGTCGGTGATTTTTATCCAGTTCTTTCTGTTTTTTCCTACCATGAGTTAGGCAACACCCTCTCACCCTTCTTACTACTCGACCATTTGGGTCCCGGAAAAATTGCACCCTCTATAAAACGTAGAGGAGTTAATGATCATCCTCATCGTGGATTCGAAACGGTAACACTTGTTTATGCAGGTGAACTGGAACACAAAGACTCATCGGGTGGAGGTGGGTTTATAAGTGCTGGCGATGTGCAATGGATGACCGCAGCCTCTGGTGTGATTCATCGGGAATTGTTTAGTGAAGAGTTTTCTCGATCTGGTGGTGCTTTTGAAATGATTCAGCTTTGGGTCAATTTACCAGCAGCAGATAAAATGAACTCCCCTCGCTATCAAAGTTTAAAGAAAGCTGAAATACCAGTGGTGAAACTGGAAAATGAAGCTGGATTTGTACGTATTATTGCAGGGCAATTTAACCATGTTATGGGCCCCGCACTTACCCACACCCCTATTACTGTTTTGGATGTAGAGCTCCATACAGGTCAGCAAGCCACCTTCCCTGCTCAATCTGGTGAAACAGCTTTAGTTTATTTACGTTCAGGTCGGGCACAATTTCAAAAAGATGAAGAAGTTTTAGAGGAACAAGGCCTAGCAGTCATGTCAAATCAAGGAGAGCATTTCTCCATTACTGCCCTGCAAAGTTGTAAATTACTTATTCTGACAGGACAACCCATCACAGAACCGATTAATGGTCATGGTCCATTTGTAATGAATACTTATGATGATATCTTACAAGCCTATGATGATATTAAAAATGGAAGATTTACCAAGTAAAACAGCCTAACTGCCGCATGATAAACGAATGACAGTTATTTGTGTCTGTCTTTCAACATAGTTGATGTATGTTATGCTACAAATCAATAGATGAACTTATTTACTAGCAAAACTATGTTCACTCTCAACGCTTTTAAACTTGTCATATATCGACAATTTATTATTTTCACCCTTTTTATTTTTCGTCACTTAAAAAGCTATCCAATTCGATTTCTTACGCCTGAAGAAAAGGTTTTGGCGCAAAGGGTGTTTGGGGATTTGCTAGATTGCGAACGACCTAAAATTATTGCTACTCGTTACTTACCTTGGCAATCTCATGGAATTTTGATGGCGCCAAATGGAAATATTTATGTCAACATTTCTGACTACAGTAGTAATTACGCGCTAGAATCTAAATTCATTCAAGGCATTTTTATTCATGAGTTGGCTCATGTCATGCAATACCAACGAGGTATTCATGTACTACTAAAAGGTGCCTTACTGCAAACGGCCTACTATCTGAGTTTTAAATATTACAACCCATATAAATACACTTACCATCCTCAGAAAGCTTTTAGCTCTTATAATATTGAGCAGCAAGGAGAAATTGCTAGAGATATCTGCTCAGGTAAACTGCCAAATATTATTTGTTCACCTCACTTTGATTTGTAACTAAATAATCAAGATCGTCTTCTACGTAATTTTTT
>NZ_JBIUCP010000077.1:0-8932 GCF_044538765.1 Acinetobacter sp. ABJ-A23_2 | reverse complement strand
ATTATCTCCTTGGTTAAAAAGAGTTACATCCTTTTGATATTGTTCAAATCTATTATTTAGTTCCTCTTTTGCTTCATTCAAAAGAGCAGTTTCCTGATCTATTTGTTGTTTAGATAATAGAACAGCTTTATTTTTCTCCCGCAATTCTTCCTGCTGTTGTAATAACTTATTTATATTAATTTTTCTTTCATTTTGAACAGCTTGATAATCATCAAACACTAAATTAATTGTAAGTTCTGCTTGTGGGTCATAAATAAAATAGGTCTTACCTGTCTCTTTCTGCCAAATCCCAGCAGCTTCTTGACCAATTTGAATAAATTGTTCCTTGGTAATATGAAAACGTGGATCTATATAATCAATCTTGTATTTTAGAGGTTGATTAAAAGAAATAGTTGATAAACGGCTTTGAGCAAAAGCAACTGTGTATAAGCTCATACTTAAGTAAAAGCTCATTCCCCACCATAGAAATTTTTTCATGGCAAAAATAAAAATATAAATAAATTCTTATTGTTAGTAAGTAATTCGGATCCGTCAAAGTGATAAAGGAGACCAGAGATTGTGGTTGTTTTGTGATCTTGCTAAAGAAAGGGAAGGGATAAATCTATTTATTTGGCACTAATGGAAAATTTAATGGATTTAATAACAGTGATTTTAATTTTTTAAAATAATTATAAATAATAAAAAGTTAATTTTAATAATTGACTATTTTGACTACAAAATAACCAAATTGATATAAAAACAATAATTGTTTCTTTTTGTAACTCATAAAAAAACCGCGCTTTCGCGCGGTCTTTTCTAAAGAGACAAATTATTTTTTGTCATCTTTTACTTCTGTGAATTCAGCATCTACAACGCCATCATCAGCTTTTTGTTGACCCGCATCGCCACCTTGGAATGCATTAGGATCAAAACCTTCAGCACCACCAGCTTGTTGTGCTTGTTCATAAGCACGTTGAGTGATCGGCATCAAAATGTTTTGTAAAGCTTCAGTTTTCGCTTTGATCACTTCAACATCATTTTCTTTAGTTGCTGCTTCAAGTTCAGAAACCGCTGTGCTTACCGCTGTTTTTTCATCTTCAGTCACTTTGTCACCAAGATCTTTAACAGCTTTGTTCGAGCTTGAAATTAATGCATCAGCTTCGTTACGAGCTTTTGCAAGTTCTTCAAACTTACGGTCTTCTTCAGCATTCGCTTCAGCATCTTTAATCATCGCTTCGATTTCAGCATCAGATAAACCTGAGTTTGCTTTAATCTGAATCGATTGCTCTTTACCAGTGCTCTTGTCTTTTGCAGACACTTTCAAGATACCATCAGCGTTGATGTCAAACGATACTTCAATTTGCGGCACACCACGTGGAGCAGGTGGGATATCACCTAATTGGAAGTTACCCAACAATTTGTTTTGTTGAGCCATCTTACGTTCACCTTGGTAAACTGAAATATCTACAGCTGGTTGGTTATCAGCAGCAGTAGAGAACACTTGTGATTTCTTCGCAGGAATCGTAGTGTTTTTCTCAATGATTGGTGTTAATACACCGCCCATTGTTTCAATACCTAAAGTTAATGGTGTTACGTCAAGAAGTAATACGTCATTCTTGTCACCAGACAATACAGCACCTTGAATTGCTGCACCGATTGCAACTGCTTCGTCAGGGTTCACGTCTTTACGTGGCTCTTTACCGAAGAATTCTTGTACTTTTTGTTGTACAAGTGGCATACGAGACTGACCACCAACCAAAATTACGTCAGAGATGTCAGAAGTCGAAAGACCAGCATCTTTAAGTGCAATACGGCAAGGTTCAATTGTACGAGCAACTAAGTCAGCAACTAAACCTTCAAGTTTTGCACGAGTTACGTTGATCACTAAGTGTTTAGGACCAGTCGCATCAGCAGTGATGTATGGAAGGTTGATTTCAGTTGCATTTGATGAAGAAAGCTCGATTTTTGCTTTTTCAGCAGCTTCTTTCAAACGTTGTAACGCAAGTGGATCATTTTTCAAGTTCACACTTTGTTCTTTCTTGAATTCTTCAACTAAGTATTCAATTAACGCGTTATCAAAGTCTTCACCACCAAGGAAAGTATCACCGTTAGTTGATAACACTTCGATTTGTTGGTCGCCATCAAGGTCTGCGATTTCAATGATAGATACGTCAAAAGTACCACCACCTAAGTCGTAAACTGCAACTTTACGGTCGCCTTCTTTTTTGTCCATACCGAACGCAAGAGCCGCAGCCGTTGGTTCGTTAATGATACGTTTAACATCTAAACCAGCGATTTTACCCGCATCTTTAGTTGCTTGACGTTGAGCATCGTTAAAGTAAGCAGGAACGGTAATTACCGCTTCAGTTACTGTTTCACCTAAATAATCTTCTGCAGTTTTTTTCATCTTTTTCAAGATTTCAGCAGAGATTTGTTGAGGCGCTAATTTTTTATCGTTTACTTCAACCCAAGCATCACCGTTGTCTGCTTTGATGATTTTATACGGTACAAGACCAATGTCTTTTTGTACTGCTTGATCTTCATAACGACGACCAATTAAACGCTTGATCGCGAATAATGTATTTTTAGGGTTTGTTACTGCTTGACGCTTAGCGCTTTGACCAACCAAGATCTCGCCATCTTTATAAGCAATGATCGATGGAGTTGTACGTGCGCCTTCAGCGTTTTCGATTACTTTTACTTTATCGCCTTCAAGTACAGCAACACATGAGTTGGTAGTACCTAAGTCAATACCAATAATTTTCGCCATTTGGTGTGTTCCTCTAAAATTCTGTTGCAATGTTTTTGCTTGTTATTCGATATGAGAGTCAATCGGTTTTTTTCAAGCATTTTTATGAAAAAAAATCAAAAAACTCTCAAATTTTGTGCTTTTAGCGAAGCGATGCTTCGCTTTTGCTCATTTTATTGACCAACCATAACCATAGCAGGGCGCAACAAGCGACCATTTAAGGTATAGCCTTTTTGTAAAACGGTGCCGATTTCATTGGCTTTGGCATTTGGATCAATACCAACAGCTTGGTGTAAATCTGCGTTGAAACCATTTTGAGTATCAGCTTCTACAACGCCAAATTTCTCAAGAGTCGTTAACAATGACTTCAAAGTTAACTTAACACCTTCAAGTACAGGTGTTTCTTCACCACCAGCAGCCTGAATTGCACGTTCTAAATTGTCGACAGAATCCAACAATTCTTTGGCAAATTTTTCAAGCACAGTTTCTTTATGCTTCTCAGACTCACGTTGAATACGCTCTACACTTTTTTGTGCTTCGTAAACTGCATTTGCAGTACGAGCTTTTTCAAGTTTAAGATTTTCTTCTAGTTTAGTGATTTGCGCTTGTAAAGATTCAACGGTAACGTCGTTTGCTTGCTCTACACCTTCAGCCTGAGTTTGCTCGTTAGATTGCTCAGCTTGCTCATTTTGAATGTCTTGAGCTTGCTCGTTTTGCTCATTAGCCATTGATGATCTCCGTTTAAATGGGTTTTTAAACATGTACAGTCCTTTTTGGCATCAGTATTTACTGTGTAAAACCTGAACTGCCATGCATATGCTGTAATTCATTAATAGGGATGAAGTATGGGCATTGCCTAAAAATTCAAGCGTACACGGCAATTTAAAGCTTTTAATTTTGCGGTTTTAAGTAAAAATCCAGATTTTCGATCATAAAAGCTATAAATTCTTGAGTGATTCGGGGTAAATGTTGTCTAGAAGCATACACAACCGACAAACTTAACTCAGGAGCCGTAAATTTTTTAAATAAAGCCGTTAGGCGTTTTTCTTTTAAATCTTTCTCAACTAATAATGACGGTAACATCGCAACTCCCTGGGCATGTAAGCACATATCGTAAAGCGCATTCACATCATTACTTTTAAAAGTAACATTTAAAGGATAGTTCTGAGGTTGTTGTTCATTATCAAAAAGTGTCCAGAATTGATGCTGACTATGATGAGCAATACATTCATGCTGAATCAGCTGACGAGGATGCAGCAGGGGACTGTGCTGTTTTAAATAATCCGGATGAGCACAGAAAACGGACTCGATCTGACAAACTGGCCGAGCAATTAAACCATCAGCTACCTTTTGAGTAATACGTAGTGCCAAGTCCACTTGTGCATCTATAAGATCAATTGTGCTTTCAGTTAGGTAAACATCAAACTGAATATGAGGATGCTGTCGCTTAAATTGACGAATACATTCTGCTACCCCAAGTTCAAATAAAAATAAACCGCATGTAAAACGGATTGTACCGTTATGTTGCTCAGGCGCTGCGAGCTCTTGTAAAAGTTGTTGTTGCTGTAAAATATTTTCACAGTAGAGCAGAGCTTTCTCACCTGCGGGAGTAAGAGATATTTTTCGGGTATTTCTCTGAAAAAGTCGAGTTGAGAACGTGTGTTCAAGGTGCTCAAGATAACGCGAAACCATGGCACGAGAATAATTAAGATGCTCTGCGGCTTTGGTCAAATTGCCATGTTGTGCAATAGAAACAAAGACCTGAATCGCTTTTAAAGTATCCATATGTCTAGCTATTATTACAATATATGCAACAGTTTATCTTAAATTAGTGCATTTATCTTACATAAATTGCAATTTAAAGTGTTCTTCATGAAACAGGAGAATACCTAATGAAATTATTTAAATTAACCGCTTCTGCGCTTGCTACTGCAACGGCATTCACTATGGCTCAGTCAGCTTTTGCTCAAGACCTAAAAATCCAGAGTTTTCTGGCTAAACCGGAACACTTCGGTGTGACTTCAACCTTAATAGAAGGGGATAAGGAAGTTTTATTGGTTAATGCACAATTTTCAAAATCTGAAGCATTGCGCATTGCCGCAAATATTCTCGATAGCGGTAAAACATTAAAAACTATTTTTGTAAGCTATGGTGACCCGGACTATTATTTCGGCTTAGACGTATTTAAACAGTATTTCCCGAATGTACAGATCATTGCTACGCCGGAAACAGTAAAACATATCCAAGATACTCAAACGCTTAAAGTTAAATATTGGGGACCAAAAATGGGTGCAAATGCACCTAGCCAAATTATTGTGCCTCAAGCTTATACAGCTAAGACTTTAAAACTTGAAAATGAATCAATCGAGATTAAAGGTAAAAAAGAACTTACCTATTTATGGGTACCGTCTGCAAAAGCAGTAGTAGGGGGGATTCCTGTATCTTCAGGCATTCATTTATGGATGGCCGATACCCCTAAAACTAAAGATCGTGCCGAAGTTATTCAATCTTTAGAAAGTATCAAAGCTCTTCAGCCTAAAATTGTTGTACCTGCTCATATGGTTCAAGGAGCTCCGCAAGGTCTTGATGCGGTTAATTTCTCAATTAATTATTTAAATAGTTATGAAAAAGCAGCTAAGGTAACTAAAAACTCTGCTGAGTTGAGCAAACTTATGCAAAAGCAATATCCAACTCTTCAAAGCGTGGATAGTTTAGAGTTAGGGGCTAAAGTTGTAAAAGGTGAAATGCAGTGGCCATAATCTAACGTTTAAGCCATATTCACTTTCAAGAAAAGCCGCGATCATTCGCGGCTTTTTTGTGAAGAAACCACTTTTAAGGGTAAAAAAGCTCTGTAACAGTCTACGTACCTTATATAGCGTTTCTATAAATGAAAAATTTTTAAATATAAAGGCTCAGCAAAATAAAAAGAAAAAATTGATAAAATTAAACAAACGTTTATCTATGGTTTAATTTATAAATTAGGTTGGTCAGATTAAAAAATTGAATTTAATAAAAAATTGCAGAATTTGTACTTCTACTACTACAAAAGACAACCAATGATACGCACGTCAGAAAAAAAAATTGTGAATTATAGGCAGCGCGAAGATGAACTTTGCATTTAAACGTTTGTCGTAATGAAAGGAAAGCAATCATGAAAAAATTAGGTCTTATCTCTGTAGTACTTGCTGGTGTTGCTCTTACAGCTGTTGGTTGTGCATCTGAAGCTGGTTTAAACGCATCAGGTTCTGCTCAAACAAGTGCTAGCCCATCTGGTGTACACGCTGGTGCTGGTATTGACGCAGGTGTTTCTGGTCAAGCTCAACCAGGTCAAGTAGATGCTGGTGCTTCTGGTTCAGTTTCAGGTTCTGCAACTGCTCAGTAATTCACTGCTAAAATAAGAGATATGAGTTTATAGAGCATATATGTTCAAGATGCCGATACATATATGAAATGAGCTGCTACTCATTTTCTATAAATGAAATAGAATTTATATTTCTCAAAAAAGCCCCAGAAGACTTATCTCTTTGGGGCTTTTTATATAATAGTGAATTTAATCATCATGACGATAATCTCGGCGATCATGATCTCGATTTTCTACCCGTTTTTTATCCCAATCACGGTGCCTTTTTTCCCATTCACGACGATCTTTTTCTTGTTCACGAATATCTTTACGTTGTTGTTCATATACTCGTTGACGCTCTTCCCAACGTTTCCATTCCCAATCATTATATCGACGTTGATCGTCAGGATCATAGCGACGATCATGATCATGGTAACCATATCCGCCACCACGATAATAAGGGTCATCTGGATAAGCAACACAGCCTACAGTTAAAAGACTGGTTGCTAACATAGTAACAACTAGTTTTGCTGACATAGCAGTACCTCTTTTTGTCTGTTAACAATAATTGGCAAAAAAGTCCTGTTTTAATCGACAGATTTGTTAATGACATTTGCTATAAATCAGATTAGCGTAGATTGGTTTTTACCTTTGTATCTTGATTGCATGAGTTGTATGCGAATATAGTCAAACAACAAAGAATTCTGTAGAAAATATGAAGGATAAGAGGGATTCAAGGAGACAGGCATGACAGCATTTAATCAAAAAATTCAAACATTGCTAGATAAGGGGCAGGGCCCCGCTGCTCGAGCACTCGATAGGTTGCCTCGAATAGCCCAAGAGTCTCTCGCTAAAATTTTAGGATATTCTTATCAATATCCAGATCTCGATTCATTTACTAAATGCATGATGGCTGTGCAAATTAAACAGGGGAGAGTGGGCTTTATTGGTTCTGACCCAATTGAATCAAGAAGAATGTTTGATGCACAAATGCAGGCCATACGCCAAAAACCAACCTATATTGAGTCGGTAGAGGATATTCGTCTACCACTTCAAAGCGGCACAATCTTTGCCAGACATTATCATCCTGCTCCTAACAAGAAACTGCCATTAATTGTGTTTTATCACGGAGGTGGTTTTGTCGTAGGTGGTTTAGATACTCATGATGAGGTTTGTCGTTTATTGGCTAAATACGCCAGAGTACAGGTTCTCAGTATCGATTATCCTCTTGCTCCGGAAGTTTCACCACAACATTTAATTCAGTCGTGTGAAGATGCATTAGCATGGGTTTATCAAAATCGCAGACAATTAAAAATATTAAAAAATAGAATTGCGGTTGCAGGGGACAGTGCAGGTGGAAATATTAGTACTGTTGTTGCGCAAAGATCAGTAAATAAAGCTTATGCTCCGCAAGCACAATTACTTATCTATCCAACAGTGGATTTCAAAAGCAGGCATCCTTCTTTTTATGCTTATAACGAAGGATTAGTTTTAACAAATACCGATATTGATTACGTCACACAATATTATGCAACTCAGCATAATGTGGAACTTGATGACCCAATTATTTCACCTACCTATGGCAATCTAAAGAAAAATCCACCGGCTTTTGTGATTACAGCTGGACATGATGTCTTACATGATGAAGCAAAAATATATAGTCATAAGTTAAGACAAAATGGCGTAAAAATGTATTACGAAGAATTTCCGGAACAGACCCATGGTTTTATTAACCTGACGCCAATTTCTAGAAAAGCAAAACGCCATACTATCGAAATTAGTAAAAATTTCAGAAAATTCTGGGATAAAAATAGTTAAGCAAACTCAATAATCCATGTTTCACGTGGAACATGGATTAAATAGAAAATAGAATTAAAATTCTTAATAAATACTCACTAGAATTCTTCGTTGTAGACGATTAGATTTAATGATTATCTTTTTATAAAGTTTATTGTAGGAAAATATGAAAAAGCTATTGATGTTGTTTTGTCTAGGTTTAAGCAGTCACTCAGTATGGGCTAATAGCTTAGTTGAGATGCAAACAAATTTGGGCAACATCGAAATAGAGTTGTACGACGATAAAGCACCGATTAGTGTGAATAACTTTAAAAGCTATATAAAGTCTGGTTTTTATAAAGAGACCATCTTTCATCGTGTGATTCCTGGTTTCATGGCGCAAGGTGGGGGCATGACTGCAAATATGCAGGAAAAGACAACACGAGCACCTATTAAGAACGAAGCAGGAAATGGTATTGCAAATACACGCGGTACTTTAGCTATGGCTCGTACATCAGATCCAGATTCAGCTACTAGTCAGTTTTTTATAAATGTTGCAGATAATAAATTTCTTAACCGTTCACCGGGAAATCCAGGATACGCCGTTTTTGGTAAAGTGGTAAAAGGAATGGATGTAGTTGAACGTATTGTTCAGGTTCCTACATCAAACTATGGCATGCATCAAAACGTGCCAAAACAGCCTATAAAGATTGTAGATATAAAGATCAAAACATTGAAAAAATAAATTAACCATATAAATCAATCATTTGATGATTTTAAAAGCTTTATTTGAGTGAAAAAGAACCGGTCGAACACGGATATTTATAAAAGTGCTTGCGTACCGGTTTTTTTTCCCTATAATGCACTCATCCCGACGCGATACACGAGAATATCTTAGCTTACAGGGTTAAGATAAAAGCTTAGTATTGTGTCGAATCTGTCTCTGACGAAGAGCAGAAAAATCATTAAGAGAATTGAAGAACAACTTGTGTGGATTTTTACTGATTGATTAATCGAAATAATTTTCATTGATTGATTGGTTTAAATTACTCGAAGTTTATTTGAGCGAAATTTAAGTCAGTAATTGA
>NZ_JBIUCP010000076.1:0-9709 GCF_044538765.1 Acinetobacter sp. ABJ-A23_2 | reverse complement strand
AATCAATTCTTTATCAATGGTTCCATCAATAATAATCCCATCAATAATCGAGATGATGATATGAGTAAGCGGAGTAGGGTCTTTAATATCTAACTCTACTAATAAACTATTGAGTAAATTGATAAGCCAATTTGTATATTCTTGAAATGGTTCACGAATTGAGGTGTATTGTTTAGATACTTCAATAAATGCCTTCTTAAACAAGCAACCATTAAAGTTTTCGCTATTAATCCAGTCAATATACCAGTTAAAAATAAGATGTATTTTTTCAAGCGGCTCAGCATCTGGATGTAAATTTAATTTTTCATAAATTGAATTTTGTATATTAATATTTCGATGATGTAGACATTCCATGATTAAACTTTCTTTGGAAGGAAAGTATTTATAGAAAGTCATCTTCGCGACGTTTGATTCAGCAATAATTTTATCTACGCCTGTAGCGTTATAACCGATTTGGTTAAAAAGATCTAAAGCAGTATTTATAATATCTTCTTTTTTTGACATTACTGTTCCATATAGTTAAAACTAATTATTACTTTACATAGATTTTAAATTTTTAATCAAATTGATCATAATCAAAAACATAATTTGATTCAAGTTAATATTATAAAAATAATAAGCATTATTTTTAACTTTTTTTAAATATTCTATTTGATTTCGTATGATTTTAATTCTAATATGGATTTTTGATAAAAGGAGTTTTATTTTTGGTATAACTCTTTGTTTTTAAAATAAAATATGGAAAACCAAAGAACTTTAATAAGTTTAACGAGCGTGGATTATGCCTAAAAAATTTGAGAACTTTAATAATCCTAGGAAAAAGGCACTCGCAGGGATGAAACAAAGCATTTCAGCCGAACTTTGGGATAAAAATCTTAACTTTTTAACTCAATTAAGAGCGAAGATTGCGCAGCATCCGGTATCTCATCATCCTGCAATTGAAACTTTAAATAACGGAGAGATTAATAAAGAAAATTTAAAGCGTATTCATTTGGAATATCGCCATGCAATCGTACAAACATTCACAGATGCTTTATTAATGGCTCAGTATCAAACAAAACAGTTAGAGCCTAGATTGCATGCAGGGGCAAAAATGTTCCCCCGTTTTCTTTTAAGTCTGAATATATTTGATGAGTTTGGATTTAGACCGGGAGCTGACCGAGATGGTTACTATCAGGGAAACCCTGAATATGCTCATTATCCATTATTCGAAGATGTGCTTAATGATTTTGGAGTAACTGAGGAAGAGCGCCGAAGTTATAAACCGACCAGCATTGCACATCAAGTAAGAGAATTTTTAGAAAACTCCTATAACGACTATAAAGCTGTTTCCGCTTTACTGGCAGTAGCAGAAGAAGAAGTTATTTTATATAGTCCGCCTTTGCGAAGAGCAACCAGTGCTGTTGGTATAGAAGTTGAGGGTGGTGGGTATTACCATGTTCATGGTGTATCCGAAGATGAAACTGCTGAGGCAGCAGATGATGATCATGAAGAAGATTTATGGTTTATTTTGATGCAAGCTTGTATAGAAGAAGATTATGTTCATTTAGAAAACTTATGTCTTGAATATTGTGATTTATGGGAAAAGTTTTGGGATATTCAAATGGAAAACTCGAAATCAGTTCCTAAACAGAATCTGGCTTAAGAATATATCAAATAATTAACTCAATAATTTATAACAATCATAAATACTAAAAGGAATGTTTAAAAATATGGAAATAGGTAAAGATCTTTTAAAGTTTAAGTGATCAGTTTTTGAATAATGTAGTGATATTCAGCAGTATTTTAAGATGCCTAAAATTAAAGAACCCCAAAAACTTTAGGTTTTTGGGGTTTGTATTTGGTGGGCCCACACAGACTTGAACTGTGGACCAACGGATTATGAGTCCGCTGCTCTAACCAACTGAGCTATAGGCCCTATAAGTAAGAAAAGCTTTTAATCTCAAGGCTTTTCAGTGCTTGCAATACTAATCAATTTTTTTATTAAACACAAGTATTTTTCAAAAGTAGGCGCAGTAGACCTGAAAAATATTTTGCTATATTGTTAATTATCACAAGCGATAGGGATTCTAGCTTATGAGCACTTCACGAGTAAAGCTAACTAAGCCATTTATCGATCAACTTAAACTCATTCCAGCAATTTATCGCGACAGTGAGATTATTGGCTTTGCTATTCGTGTAAATAATTCCTATAAAACCTACATTGTAGAGAAGAAAGTAAAAGGTAGATCAATACGTTGTAAATTAGGAGACTACGAAAACATTACTCTTGAAGAAGCACGTATACTTGCCCAGCAAAAGTTAAAAGATTTATCTGAGCGCAAACCTTCAACTATCAAAAATAATAAAATATTAAAAAATAATTTAGATAAGAAAAATTATCAGCCTGACTTAAATGAAGCTTTCCAGACTTATATAAATCACCATAAGCTAAAAGAAAGGACATTAGTTGACTATAAAGAAGTCATAGAAAAATACTTAATAGACTGGGGAGAGCTTAAACTAATTCATATTACTGAACAGATGATTGAAGATAAGTATATCCAATTATCTAAAAGTAGTTATGCAAAAGCTAATTTAGCTATGCGGGTATTGAGAGCTGTTTATTGTTTTTCGGTTAAATATTATCAAAATAAAAATAAAGAAACAGTCATACCTATGATGAACCCAGTTGCTTTTTTAAATTCGAAACAACTTTTGCAAACGGTTCCACCTCGAAATAATTATATTGATAGAGAAAATTTAACAAAATGGGTCCATGCAATTATTGAATATCAAGGTCGGGGCCAAGAAAATGAAACAAATAAGGACTTTTTATTAACAATTGTTTTAACAGGGCTTTTTAGAAATGAGTGTGAATGTTTACGTTGGGAAGATCTAGACTTGGACGAAGGAAGCCTCTCTTTTATAAATACTTATAATAATGAGCGATATAAACTTTATATGGGTGATTTCCTTTGGCATTTAATGAAAAAACGTAAAATGAAAATTAGGGAAGAATGGGTGTTCCCATCTGTGAAGTCTAAAACTGGTCATATTGTTAATATTTCAAAATTCCGAAAAAAAATAGAAGAGCAGTGTAATATCTCTTTTACTTTTCAAGATTTACGTAGAACATTTAATTTTGTTGTAGATCAATTAAGTGATAAACCACTATTTATTAGAAAGGTAGATGAGAAAGAGAAAACGCCAGAATCTATCAATGTGGCTCACGATATGCGCAATAGAATGAATAGGGTAGAACAAGTTGTTCTTGGCATATATAGAGATGCATTTATTAAATCTATCACTACCCATCTATAAAAATTTTGAACTTTCTAAACTAAAAATAAGAATACTTCCTCTTCTAAAATTAGTGTAAGTTTATAGTAAGTTTTGTCAGTAAAACACAGAATGATTATTCTTTCACACTTCCTACAACTATTTGTAATTGATGAATTTTATACTTGACTAAAACACTTGGAATTTATACAGTAGTGGAGTATTTTTGATAATTATTATTATTGCTTAGTCCTGAAATACAGTAAGAAGCCTATTCGTTATGAATAGGCTTTTTGCTTTGTTTTTAAATGATAACTAAAGTCTAAATCTCTTAAAAAATTAATTTAATAAAATCAATTAAATAGTTTTTAGATGTTTTTTAATAAATTGAAAAAAATTGACACGTAAATTTTCATTATGAACAAAACTGATTTAAATAGTAGTCAAAGTGAAACATACCTAAATGCTAAGTTTAATTTTCACTAAACGAGGCATAGGAGTGTCATCATGTTAAAAGCAATGTTTTTTTTCAGCGCAGGTGCAATGTTTGGCTATTGTTATAAGCATAAGAATGATAAAGCCGAAGCTGATAAATCTAAATAAGCACTGAAAAACCGCCTATATGGCGGTTTTTAATGAGCAGCATTAGATAAGTTTGCTTGAATAATTTGTACAAGCTCTCTTGCTGCTTTTGATAAGGGTTTATCTTGGAGCCAGATGAGATAGATAGAGAGCGGTAAATGATTTTTTGTATTTTTAAAATCTAGTTGAACTAAATGTCCTTGCTCAATTTTTTCTTTTATTAAAGATAAAGGAAAATTTCCCCATCCCAAACCAGCCTCGACCATATGAATGGCAGTTTGTAAACTGTTGGTTTTCCAATACATGGCCCCAACGATGGAACGTGAGTCCTGCATATTTAATTCACTACTTGCAACCACAATTTGCCGAACATTAATTAATTCTTCGATAGAGATTAACTTATTCTTTTGTTTTAAAAGTGGATGATGAGCAGAAATTGTGGCGACTAGAGTTTCATTCATCACCAATTGCAAACTTTCACGCATTTTTATATTGAGATCTGAACCTGCAAGGCAAAGACTAATATTTTCTGTATAGAGCAAATTTAGAATATCGTCTTGTGGAGCTGTAATAATCTCTATGTTAAGTAAGGGAAATTTATCAGCCAGTTTCTTTATGGCTTTAAAAAGTAAATCGGTATTCGCATCTGAAACAACACCAATTTTTAGTTTACTTTCAAGCCCTAATGAAAGTTCATAGGCATGGGTGCCTAATAGCCTAAGTTGCTCAGCAATAATTCTTGCTTGAGGCTCTAATGCTAAAGCTGCCGAAGTAGGAATAACTTTACGGTGAGTACGTTCAAACAGGGGGTAACCAAGTTCTGCCTCAATATTGGCAACAGCCATGCTCACTGCTGATGGTACTCGATTTAACTTACGCGCCGCTGCCGAAAAAGATCCTGTATCTAATACAGTTAAGAAAAGCTCTATATTTTCGCTATTAAAATTCATTTTGATATCAGTGGAACTGAAAGCTGTTAACTTTATGTGTGATTTTAACTGAAACTAAAATAAAAAGAAGTAAGAAAAGATGATTGGTTATGCAAGGTTTAAAGCGTCGTATTGTTTATGTGTCCTCATATGAAATTATTGGAATGGTGATTTCATCAGTTGGTTTAGCTCTTCTCGCTGGCGATAGTGTAGAGCATACTGGTCCGCTCTCAGTCATGATTACGACTATTGCGGTAACATGGAACTTTATTTACAACATTCTTTACGAAAAATGGGAAGCCCGCCAAGAAAATAAGTCACGTACGGTTAAACGTAGAATCGGACATGCGATCGGTTTTCAAATCACTTTGGTGATGTTCTTAATTCCGCTGATTGCATGGTGGATGAATATTTCTCTCGTTGCCGCATTCTGGCTAGATGTTGCCTTTATTATCATCATTCCAATTTATACATTTATATTTAACTGGACGTTCGATAAATTATTTGGATTACCTGCTTCTGCACAGGTAAAGATTGTTCAAGAGTAGACGAAAATATTTAAGAGATATCAAAGTACTGATCTGTTAACTTTGATATCTCATCTGAAATTATTTAATTTGTTCAAGCTCAAGATTTTTTGAAACCTTTATTTGAGCTCTTTTTGCTAACACATAATATAAAAGCGCAGTTGATAACAATCCAACTAACCAGGATAAATCAACTCCACCTAACATTTCGGCAATTTGTCCTTTGTAAAATTTGCTATCGATAAAGGGTAGTTGAAGTAATATGCCAATAAAATAACAAGCAATACCAATGGTGTTCCAGCGTCCATATTTACCATTTGGATCATATAGTGCGTCTACATCACATTCTTCTTTAGAAATAAAATAATAATCAACTAAATTAATTGCACTCCAAGGAATGAAAAATGTCAGAAGAAATAAAATAAAAGCTTTGAATGCACTTAAGAAGGTATGTTCACCTACAACAGCAATAAATGTTGAGATTAGAACCATTGCAAGAACAATGATAAGTCGGGTCAGTTTTGAAATTTGTCCAGTTGGTTTAAAGCTATTCCAAATCGTTGCTATACACATAAAACTGCCATAAGCATTGAGTGTGGATAAAGTGACCTTTCCAAAGGCAATACTAAAATATAAGAAAGTAATTATGAGAGCGATAGGGTTCATGCCTACAACATACTGAACTTCATTACCGACAAAACCACCATTCGATACTTGAGCAATTAATACACCAAGTGTCATGGAAATTTGTGAACCGACTAAAGATCCGAGTCCAACCGCCCAAAACACCCGATTTGAAGAGGTTTTTGTAGGTAAATAACGAGAGTAATCGGCAACATAAGGCCCAAACGAAATTTGCCAAGAAGCAGAAAGAGAAACAGCTAATAAAAATGATGACCAGCTAAAATGACGTACCGCAAGCAATTCTGAAATATTCGAGAGAGCCAAAATTTGAGTAAGGATAATAATAAAAGCAATTAAACCGATAACGCTTGCGACTTTTCCTACCCAGTGAATTAAGCGATAGCCAATAGTTGCAAATACAATAATAAAACAAGCATAAATTAAAATACCTATCGTATTACTGACTTGTGCAAGGTGTGCAATTGCTTTACCTGCCAGTACTTCACCAGTTGCGGTAAAGCCAATATACATTAGGCAAACCAGAATAATGGGAATACATGCACCATACACTCCAAATTGAACCCGACTGGAAATCATTTGGGGAAGGCCAAGTTTTGGTCCTTGGGCTGCATGCAAAGCCATGACAGCAGCTCCAAAGCATTGTCCGATAAATAGGCCAATGATTGACCAGAATACATCGCCACCTAATACGACGGCTAATGCACCCGTGACAATAGCTGTAATCTGTAAATTGGCACCAAACCAAAGCGTAAATTGGGCGAATATACTGCCATGCCTTTCATTTTCAGGAATAAAGTCAATACTTCGGTTTTCAACAAACCCACTTTTTGATGTTCCAGTTGATGAGTCCATAACACTCTCCTTATCCTTTAAGAGCTTTTCTTTTATTAGAATCCATTTTGTATAAACAAATATAAACATGTATATACAAGTTATTTAAAAAAGAAGCAATGGGTTTATTTAAATCATTGCTATAAAATTTGTGGGCTCATAAATTTAGATGTGCTGTGAAAATTCAACTGGTGTTGTGACTGATTTTATAAATATGAAAAGGTTTAACCTATAAATTAAGCTTATAAAAAAGCCCTCTAATGAGGGCAGATAATCAGACTTCTGCATCAAGAATGGCCTGAAAAAATACAGGTAGTTCCGAAAATTGAACTAACTGAGTTTTATCATCGTGCTTATAATAGTATTGATAATGGGGCGTTTCAAAAGCGCTATCGAGATATTGTGTTGCATCAGAAAATTGAGCTTTTGCAACGGGTTTATCTTTCTTAAATTTAACGATAAGTGGGTTCACAGAGTTTAATTTAACGGGTACACCATTTTCAAATTTGGCAGTTTCAATCAGTAAAGAGATTTTAAAATCACCAAATACGACACAAAACTGACCTCCTTTTTCTGTTTTAATTTCTCGATCGTGAAATAGTTCTTTAAATAAGTCTTTTAATGATTCTCTGTGCTTATCTAAAGCTAACTGAAAATCATGATCTTGCTGTTCTAGTTTCTCTTGCTCTTCTTTTAGCAATCTGGCCTGTTTTTCGATTGTTGTAAAATCCAAATTCATCTTAATTTCTCCTTGTTGTGTTTTTAAAACTATATATGGCAACCAATTGTTAAGTTTTAAAGAAACATACATTCTTTGTTACAACGCAATAATTAAGATGAATTTGTGTGATCACTATTTCGTACAAGGCTTAGCCATAAGCGTTGGACGCTTGATTTGAATAAATCCTCCACTACTTAGCACGCCTAGCATGACTAAAGCAGTCCCTATAAGTTGCCAGATATTAAGAGCTTGACCAGCCAACAGTGCCACCAACATACTAAAAACTGGAACAAAATTAAAAAAGATTGATGCTCGACCTGCGCCTAGTTTTTGAATGCCATTAAACCAAAATAAATAAGCAATCATGGTAGAGCAGATAATGACGTAACCCATTGCCAAGTGTGCACTAATAGGTGCCATAACAACTGCTTTAAATGGATGTTCGAAAATTATACTTAATATGATTAAAGTCAAAGCACCGAACAACATAGAGAAAGTGGTAGTTTCTAAAGGCGTAGCATTTTTTACATAACGGCGTGATAACACGTTGGCTAAACAAAAACTGATACCACCGAGTAAGATGAATAAGTCACCAATTGCTATTTTTAAATGAAGTAGCGTTGAAAAATGTCCATGACTAATAACAAAAAGCACACCACTTAAACCAAATACAACACCAATAGATTTAGGAAGTGTTAATTTTTCTCCATCGAGCAAAATTGCTAACAGTAGAGTAATCAATGGCGTAGTTGCCATGATTAAAGCACCGTTGACTGCTGATGTTGTCTGTAAGCCATAGAAGCAGCCTATATTAAAACCAGCAATACCTATAATTCCAATAAGCAGATAGATAAATAAATTCTGCCGTAAAACGTTCCAACGCAATTTTCCCATGGCCGCAAAAACAATAAATAGGCCAAGGCTTGCAAGCGTAAAACGTTCAGCTGCTGCTGAAAGAGGAGGCATCGATTGGATAATATAAGACATCGCATTAAATGCTGAGCCCCAAAAAAGCATCGTTATTACAACACCTGTGTAAGCATAAACCATCGTTTTATTCATGATAGGGCTCCGAAAAAGAATGTCTCTATTCTGAGTAATCACTTAAAGGTGTACAATTCCATATTAATTCATCTCTGATGTGAAAATTTGCACAATGATAGATTGGGAAAATTTACATTACTTTTCAGTTTTTTCTGAAGAAAAATCACTTTCAGCTGCGGCAAGAAAGTTAGGGGTTGACCATGCCACTGTTGCAAGAAGAATCGCTCAGTTAGAACAGAACTTAAAATTAAAATTAGTTGATCGTAGACCTCGCACTTACGTTTTAACATCAGAAGGCGACCGGCTTGCCCAAGTAGTGGCACGTATGATGGAAGAAACGTTTTCTATTGAGCGGCTTGCTCTGGCTGGACAGCAGGAGGTTACGGGAACTGTTTCTATTAGTATGCCTCCATTAACGGCTGCTCATCTAATCATGCCTCATCTCGGAAAGTTTTATCATCATTATCCTCAATTAAAACTGCGTGTACTTGGGGATGTTCATTATGTATCTTTGCAGCATAGAGAGGCTGATATTGCAGTAAGGTTTGGGCGACCTAAAGATGAATATTTAGTTGCTCGTAAAGTCGGAGAAATCCCTTTTGGAATATATGCTACCCCAAGTTATTTGGCTTCAACGAACCAAGAAAATTATGAGTGGATTAGTGTGAAGGTCGGTGGTGTACATGGACAGAAACAACAAAAATTAAAAGAGAAATTGAATAATAAAGACCCGCTCATGGTTACTAATCATCCTGAGTTGCAATGGAGAGCTGCATGTGGGGGAGTAGGTTTAGCCGTATTACCTGACTTTTTAGGTCAACAAGGCAATTTGGTAAAATTACCAGATAATGACCCGATGAGCGCTGAAATTTGGTTGGTCATACACGAAGATCTACGGAGCAGTCCTGTGGTAAGAGTGGTGATGGATTTTCTTTTAAATTGTTTTGAACCATTTAGAGTTTAATTTTAAATTTTGTTTAACTCTGTTTTTCCTGATGTATCTATTAAATTAAAAGATTTTTTATTCGTCGGGAAAAATCCCTGCATCTTCTTGTGCTTGTTTTAAAGCTAGAAAAAAGCATAGTAGAAAAAGTAATCCAATAAAAAATAAGAAAAAATCTAAATGACTAATACCTATACCAATTCCGAAAGCCGCTAAACTTAATAAT
>NZ_JBIUCP010000075.1:0-9840 GCF_044538765.1 Acinetobacter sp. ABJ-A23_2 | reverse complement strand
GAGTAAATCTCATAAATAGTTTTTAGATTACTATCCACTACTAAATTTAACTCATTTCTATTTCCAAATTCTTCAATGCCCAAAAAACTATATAATCTTTGACTTTTCATTTCAATTTTCTCCAAGTATTTCCAAATGGTTTATTGGTTGATGAAATTGGTTTACTCATATCTGGTCTAATATCCCCATAATGATTTGGAGAATACCACATAGAACCATCACTACCCACCACAATTCGTTGAGGACCACGACCATTTATACCTTGAGTGGGAACAACCCATTCTGTGTAACTAGGCCCATTTGGTAATTTAGGGTTGGTATTATTTCCATAAACTTTCCCATCTTTGAAAGCTGGATTAGGTTGATTATTCAATATCCGTTGAAGGGTTGGCTCCAAATCAATATCTTTTTTAATAATTCTACCATCTATCATAATAGGTTGATTAGAAATTACTTTTGGTAAAGAACTCATCCAAGCTTGTTTTTGTTCATTTGTTAACTGTCTACTAGCTACATTATCAGGATGATACGGATCTGTTTTTATAGCAGGCTTTCCTCCACTTACCTGCTGGCCTTTTACCCCGCAACAATTCGCATTATGAACCCATACCCCCAACTCACCAACATGGTAGGTGTGGTATCCTTCAACCTCAATGTTATAAACAGTTTCAAGTCTGTTTGGAATTAATGTCTGGCTTACTATCGTAATTTCTTGATTATCACGATCTAATAAAGTCATACCTGACTGTAACAATGATGCTTTTAACCAGCCTAAACCTTTAATCCAAAATGGATGTTCAGCAGTGGTTTCCAGAATTTCTACCTGACCATGTTCATTCTGAACTGTTACTTGAAAAATTGGTTGGTCAGCCGTTATTTTCGTTGCAATTACAGGACGATAATCATATTCTAAAGTTAGATCATTTCTTGCCCAAACTAGTTCTCCACCAACAAACTGCTCTACAGCTTTTAGGCCCTGATCTGTTTCAATTAATGTCCCTGCCGTAAAACATGCCCCTCCAGAACATGCATGAACTGCATCTTGCATGGCAGCCTTCATTTTGGCTACATCACCTACTTTGCTTGCAGCCTCATAAGCTTTTTTTGCTTTATAAAAGTCTTTTGCTGCATCTCCCACTAACGGAACTAATCCCACTGTAGCAAATACATAATCACCTACCGTTTCTGCTTCTACGAAACCTTTAATATCCCCAATTACAGGTAAAACATCTGCTGTTAAACTTCCCGCTTTTTTGAGTATTGTTAATGTTTCATTACGAAGATATTGGCCACAAGCCGCTGAACCTGGTGCCAATCCAGCAGCAGAACAAGAAGCATTTAATTCCTTTTTCATAATTTGTTGACTTGCTTTTCGCTCAGCAGGAGAATCAATATTATTCTCTACTGCATTCTGCCCAATTACACCCGCCAACTGTGCATTTGATACCGAATCACCAACTGTGCCCCCAATAACTGCGCCAATCGCTGCCGTTAGGTCTCGTATACTTGATTTCACATTTTCAGGCAGTAAATTCGGTTCAAATTCTCCTTTTCCATTCTTATAAGCTGGGTCATCTTTATACTGATTCACCAAGTAATCTGCTGCTGCTTCACTTGCAACTGCTGCTCCACCTCCAGCGGCTGGATTACCTCCATTTAAGTAAGCAAGCGTTGCACCCAATATCGCATGAGACGCTAATTGTGCTGCCTTGTTTTTATCTTCACCATGTCCAAACTTCTCACCAATTTGCTGTGCGGCATAAGGTGCAAGTGCATTTGCAGCAACTTGAATATCAGTTTGCCCACCAAGTGCGCCTGTAACTGCCATTGTTACAGCATTCAACGCTCGACTCTTGTCTCCGCCCATTCCCCAAGCTTGATTCATATCACTTGCTTTAGCATAGTCAGGTGAATATTGACGTAGATATTCCTCTTGCTTTGCTGAATCAAGGCTTTGGTAGTACTTAAGCGCATCACTATCTAGCCCTAATTGATTAAGTACATTTTGCCTTTCAGCATTTTTTGTTTTTTCAGCCTGCTGCTGCTGATTCTGGCTATAAGTTCTCGTTGCTGCCGCAATCGTAGAAGTTGCATCCGCTACTGTTTTTTGCTTATCTAAAATAGTTTGTAAGTTTGGCAAAGTCTCAACCACTCTGTTGGCCGTCGAGGCATCACTATGAATACCCAATTGCTCAACCGTAGTCGACTTACCACCTATCGTAATATTACCTGCACTTAAAGTGGCATAAGTGGTACTACTATTTTTGTCAGACTCATGTTGCGGTAAGCTTGGGCTAAAGCTGGTGTTATCGCGCCAGTTAACGTTATTGGTATATTTAACACCTGAGCTGTCGGTGTTTGTTTCTTTGCCAAATTTAGTCCCGCCAGATAAGCTAACTGTCGTCGCATCGTACTGGCTTTGGTTTTCGATATTGCTAAAAGTTAAACGATTCGCAGTCAAATCATTATTGTCTTTAGATGCTGTCGAAACAATTGCGCCACCTTTTAAGTCAACACTATCTGCTTTCACATGGTATCCACCATCTCCGGCAAATAAACCAGACTGTTGATTAACGCTATTAGAATTACCAGAAGCCTGACTACTACTAAAATTACCAGATGCCTGCCATGCTGTACCGAATGAAGCTTGGACGCGTCCTCCTACTCCCATTTGGTTACTGCTTTGCTCAACAGTGTCTTGCAAACTTTCAACTTTAAGCTGACCACCTACATTTGCATCAATACGGTTAGCATTCGCTTGTGCTCCTCGTAAAGTGGTATCTCCTTGGCTCTTAAGATTAATTTGCTCGGCATTTAAAGTCGTATTATTTTGAGTCGTATTGTCTAAATGGTTGCTACCTTTACCATAACCTGCCTCTCCATAAATGTAGACGCCTGTTTGAGCTCCAACAGAAACGCCATAACCTACGCTTAATCCTGCATTGCTGTTTTTGCCATCTGCTTTGTTTTGGCTTTGTCCAGATTCCAATACAATATTTTTTGCTGAATCGAGATTAATCTTATCTTCCGCTTTCACCTGTGTATTTTGGAGATGAATATCGCCATTGGTACTGGTTAAGTTGACATTACCACCAGCTTTCAGGTTGTTTTGTTGCGAAGTGGCATAGCTACTGTTTTGCTGATTTTCACTGGTGCTAAAGCCAATACCTGCTTCTGCTTTAAATAATGCGCCACCTTTTATATCGCTATAGGTTTGATAACCCTGAGCACCTGCTGCAACAGCTTGTAGTGCCTGTGTACGATCATCCGCTTTGCTATGAGCAGTCTTATCTATACTGTTGATTAAATCCAAAATCGGTGAGCTGACTTTAGCAAATATGCCAATTTTTAAGTCATCTGCCGCACTAGATGAACTGCCTCGCGTATGATCCTCTAAAACATTGATTTGTTGCGCTGAAATGTTTAAGTCTTTTTTCGCAACAATATCTGCGACTTGTTGTGTATATTGATTCCCCGCCTGTATGTTGACGTTACCTGTTAGGCTTCCGACCTGACTACGTTGTTGTTCAATATCATTGCTATTACTTTGGCTATTGCCATTCATATAACCAAAGAATTTTTCAGTATCTGAAATCTGTGCACTACCAATGCCTTTGTTTGAACTATGCTCACTTTGGCTTTGGCTGTTTTGTGTAGACTTGATATTGATGTCTCGAGCAGCATTGAGGTTTACATCGCCCTGCGAAGCAATTGAACTACCCAAGATGTTAATATCACCTTGTTCAGTTTGTAAGGTAGTTTTTCCACCAACTGAAAGTTGTGTGCCTGTAGTTTTACTGGTGTTTGCTTGTCCTTGCTCTTGATTGTTAAATACACCGCCAGGTGCAATCCAATCACGGCTATCTGTGCTAAAGCCTTTTTGCTTACGGTCAGCCGTTTGCGCTGAGTGATCTTGCGCATAGGCAAGATTTATATTTTCTTTAGCATGTAATAAAGCATCACCTTCCGCAGAAAGCTGTGCGCCTTGACTATTAATGCTACCTTCTGCCGCAATAATATTTAAATTGCCTTTTGCAGCAACTTGCGTAACAACTGCTTGGCTACTAAAGGTATTCTTTGTTTGTTCTGTTTTTTTGCTTCCTCCAGAAATGACGATTGGGGTTTGTGCTGCCATGAGCCCTTTATCGATGGCATTGGCTTGCGACATGATTTTCCCAATAGCACTGTCAGAGTATTGGTTATCGCCCATACTCTTGTCATATGCAGATTTTGCCGCAAGTGCTGGTGAATAAGTCACACCAACAGAAATACCCGATTGTTTACTATGAACTTCTGAATATTTCTCATCGGTTGTATAGGCTGCATTTAGATTAACATTTCCCCCTTTTAAATTGAGGTTCTTACCTGCATCTAAAATGGCAGCTTCAGCGGTCAAATCTTTACCAGCAATAATCGTCGTATCACCTGTTTGGCTACGAATCACACTTTGGGCTAAGGTTGTAGATTTTCCATTCTCTTTTGTGTTTAGGTTAGATTTTGCGTAACCTACACTTGCTGCACCATCAGAAAGACTTGCATTAAATCCTGATTTCTTAACTGTCTGTTCCTGTTGGTTGGAATATTGATTTTCTGCAGTAGTAATCTTGATATTTTCTTTGGCTTGAATCTGCGTCAACTCTTTAGACACTACCTGACTACCCTGAATATTAATATTCTTAGCATCTAGTATGACTTTGTTGCCTTCAACCGTACTGGCAATCGCTTCATCACTTTGATTATGAATTAGATTACTTGTACTTTTACTACTTAATACACCTTTGTGTTTATTATAAGATTGACTATCAAATTGGCTAGTTTTACGGCCTTCTTCAATATTTAACTCATCAACTGCAGAAAGTTGGGTCGTACCTTGTACACTATTTAAAGCTGAACCCTTGACCTTAATATTTTGCCCAGATATCAATAATGAATCTGTACTATTAATCTGGCTGCCTATATCCTGAGTTTTTTGACTAGTTGCGTTATTTCTTGCATCTTGATAAGTAGTGAGTTTATAACCCGTTTGTACCGTTCCAATATCTACATTGCCTACAGTATTGATTACCGTAGCGCCATTGCTATTATTCAGTTCAGCAGCTTTAAGAACTGTATTTCCAGCGACATCTACAACTAGTGTCGCCTGATTCGGTTGTACAGTACTACCATTACCTACATATAAGCCTGCAATACGGTCCACACCAGTTATACTTGAACCGAAACCACCTACCTGACTTGTCGATGTACGGGTTGTAGTTTCAACTTTTAGGTTTCCACCTACCTTCAATGCCATTGCATCTTTGGCAATAATCTGTCCACCAATATTATTTAAATCTTTTTTAGCTTCAATCGCGACCTGATTACCCTGAATTCGCCCATTTAAGTTATGGACATTATCTGCTGTAATTTCTACTGCTTGGCGTCCAGCAATTGTCGCTCCGTTAATTAGATCGCCATCTAGATTAAATTTGATGCTATTACCAGAAAGTAATGTTCCATCTCCTTTTAAGTCCCCCACACGAGCTTTTACATAGACTTGTGGAACTAAAGCTTTAGCTTTTGTACCATCTTTTAAGATCACATCTTTTTCAACCAACCACACAATATCACTGGTCAATTGCGCGACTTGATCAGCACTTAAAGCAATACCTGGACGTAAACCATACTGTTTGGCAAAGGTTACCCCGTTATTCATCAATGCTTTATATTGCTCATCATCCGTCGTATAGCCCGCAAGGAAGCGGTAACCCGTTAAGTTGGCAATCTGGTCCTGCACCATACGTTGCTCGTAGAATCCATCCGCAAGACGTTTTTGTTGTAAAGCAGGGTCAAGGCCTAATGCATCCAACATATAATCTGAAGATAACCAATTTTTATAATTTGTAAAACTTGGGTCAGTTTCTATCAAATAACCAGCTTTGCTATCTTTATTAACTCTATACAATGCACTATTCGGAACTTTAACTTCAGATGCAGTCAAAGTCCGTATTTCATACTGTATCGCATCAGCAGTTTGATCTGGAGCATTTACCTGATCAATCATTTCTTGGGTATTTGTTTGATCTGCAGTATGCCCTTTTTGTTGGGTATATTTGTCAACCGCAACTGATAAATCTTTAGACTTTTGTGCTGGATAATTCTGTTGACTAGCGTTTATTTCACTATTATTTGTTACCTGCTCGCCATCTTTAATGACCTGATTTTGTCCACTAACCTGGTCTGCCTGAGCCACATTTAACTGGGACTCGGTAATAGTTGCATTTAAATCCTTAGATTGTTGCAATGCTTGATTTTGTTGTCCTTGCTGAGTCTGAGTACTATTCGATACATTCTCACTATGACCAATATTTAAGCTTTGCTCATTAGCTTGATTTGCTTGAGCCACATTTGTCTGTGAACCAGTAACACTTGTACTTAAATCTTTAGCTTGTGGCGATGCCTGATTTTGTTGTCCTTGTTGAGTTTCAGTACTATTCGATACATTCGCACTAGAACCCATGCTTAAATTTTGTGTACCAGCTTGACCTGCTTGAGCCACATTCGACTGTGAACCAGTAATTTTCGCATCTAAATCTCTAGATTGGTTTGTTGGCTGAGTCTGTTGCCCAGTCTGAATACTAGTATTATTCGATGTATTTACAGTATCGACTACACTAATATTTTGTCCTTGTGCATTTTGTGCTTGGCCTACCTGTGTCGAAACATCACTATCTTTTAAATCATTAAGATGGCTTGGATTGACTTGGCTAGATTGAATCTGAGTACCATTTTTATTATTGGAAACAGGTGTAACTGAAATTGAACTTTGATTAATTTTTTGATTACCCAAGGCCTGACTAATTTGCAAATTAATTGTGCTTTCAGTTGAAACTTCAAAAGGACTATCCCATTGCCCTTCATATTCCCAATGTTTAGTTTGAATCCCTTTATCTACAATTTTTTTGATTCCATCTATACCCTTGCCAGGCTCAATTACACCTCCCTGATTTTTAAGCTCGCCTCCAGCTAAAATTTGGCTATTATCGTTAAGAACATGTGCACTACCTAAATCTAGATTGCCACCTGCCTTAATTTGTCCAGGTGCTGACTCAACTGTTCTGGTTTCATAGGTAATTTCACTATAAGTGTATGTCATCCAGTCTTCATACCAGTTACCATCATAATACTTACCATCAAAGGTACACCAAGCATTACAGAATTTTTTGAGTCCATCTACACGCGATACTTCTACATTATCACTCGTTATAAGGTGTCGATTAATATTGTTTATTTGCTTGGCAAATAAATACATATCTCCTAAAGACTCGATCGTGGCACTTTCGTTATTAATGACACTCGCCTGACCAGTTGCTTTGCGGTTCGTATCTAAAGCTCCTCCTAAATACATCTTCCCTGCACTTAGAATCAATGCCTGACTAGTGTAATCTGTCGTATTAGCTAGGTTATTGAGTGTTTGAACCCCAAGGTTCATATCACCACGTGAAGCAATTACTGGTGCCTGACCATTAACATCAGGCAAATTATTTAACGTATTAGCGCCAATCGCAAGTTCTGTACCATATATACGACCCGAACCTTGGTTATTTACGATATTGGCTTTTAGAGTGGTGTAGTCGCCATTGATCAGTCCAGTATTATTAATCTGATCTTGTGCAATGATTTGAGTATCATGGCTCTCAATCTGAGCATCTCGACTATTATTAACATTAGTAGCACTCAGTTTTAGAGTGTTGCCGGCATTGATTTTTCCGTCATTTTGTATATCACCAGCCGTTGTTAAACTTAAATTATTATTAGCCTGTAACTGTCCAGCTTGGGTTTGCTTAAAGCTTTCTTGCAACTTAATATCAGCATTGCCTAAGCTTAAAATCTGACCATCTCCATTAAGAGACAAGGCCGCAATATTTAAATTTTCCCCCGCAAGTAATTTGCCCTTTTGGTTATTAATAGCAAGTGAGTTACCTTGAATACCGAGTTGCTCTACTGCACTGATTTCACCGAACTGGTTATTTAATTGTTGGCTAATATCCAATTGACTATTTTTACTGCTCCGAATTACACCAGATTGGTTATCAACAGCCAAAGCATTTAGGTTCAAGCTTCCAGCATCAATCCCCTGAACCGATGTGCCACTATTTGTTAATGCTGTATTTTGGTTATCCAGTTGCTGCGTACTAATATTTAATTGACCAGCTGCCATAATATGGCTGTCAATATCAGTAGTGTTAACTTTACCAGCATTATTGATTCGGTCTATATTCAATGACATATCGCCCATAGACAATAACTGACCAGACTGGTTGTTCAGTAGTTGGTTCTGTCCACTGCCTTGTAGCTTAAGGTTTTGAGCTGCTAGTAAAGTACCACTACCATTCTGTACCTGATTTGCAGTGATATCTAGAGTTTGACCACTAGCAATATAACCTTGCGTATTATCAATTGTGGCAAGATTTTTCAAAGTAAGATTACCTTGACTCAGTAGTCCACCTTGGCTGCCACTATGAGTATTAATTAAATCGTGACTTTGTGTATCAATACTTAGAACATTATTCGTTTGAATAAGCCCTTGATCATTATTTAAAGTACCAGAACGAATATCCGCGGTATCAGCACTGATTAGACCTTGTTTATTATTCAATTCCTGTAACTCGGTATCAATATCTAAAATTTGCCGAGCAATAATCTGTCCTTGATTATTATTTAGTCCTGAAGCATGAATATTAATATGCTGACCAGAAAGCAAAGACCCAGATTGATTATTTAGAACCTGATCCCCTATCTCCAGATTCAGGCTTCCCGCGACGCTACCAATTTGGCCTTGGGTATTATTTAAACCATGGCTTGTTAAAGTAATGTCCTGATTAGCTGTAATTGCCCCAGCCTGATTATTTAAAAGGCCTATAGTTTGTAATGTAACCTGACCTTGAGCACTGATCTTCCCAGATAGTGAATTATCAATTGATGCCGCATCTACAATGAGGTCTTGACCTACCTGTAATAATCCAGCTTGGTTGTTTAAAGTTAAATTCCCCACCTGCAGAGTCAAATGCCCTTGTGTTCCAATTTGACCTTTCTGGTTATTTAACCCTTGGCTATTAACCTCAATCCCCTGATCTGCTGAAATCACACCTTGAGTATTGTTCACTTCTTGCTGGCTTTGCAGATCAATCTTCGCCTGCGAAGTCATCTGGCCTGCCGTGCTGTCAAGTGACAAGGCCTTAACTGTTAAATCTGCTTTTGACTGTAATAATCCAGACTGGTTAACCACTGCCTGAGTACCCGCATCAACAGATAACCCACCCTGAATACTGCCGATCTGGCCTTGACGGTTATTTAATCCTTGTCCACTCAGGCTAATGTTCTGGTTGGCAACCATGCTGCCAGCTTCGTTATCAATCAGACCTGCACTGATAATATTCAACGCATCCTGTGCACTGATTTGTCCCTGCTGGTTGTTATTGACCGAGCTAGCATTAATCTGAACATTTGCACCGCCATAAATTTGTCCAGACTGGTTATTTAGCGTTTCACGAACAGTTAAATTTAGATCCGCCTGCTCGCCTGTCTGTATCACACCAGACTGGTTACTTAAGTTCTGGCTGCTTACCTGAAGTTGCTTGTTCGACAAGAGCTTCCCATGGTCATTCGTCACATCGCCCTGACTATTTAACGTCAGTCGATCCAGAGCACTGATCACACCACTGTTATTTAAACCGTTCACATCAAGCGTCAGGGTTTTCCCAGACTGGATAGCACCTGAACCATTATTCAGGGATAAGTCACCCGTCTGGATCAGTACATCACCTTGTTCCGTACCGATCTGACCGCCATCATTTTGTAAGC
>NZ_JBIUCP010000074.1:0-10118 GCF_044538765.1 Acinetobacter sp. ABJ-A23_2 | reverse complement strand
GAAGTAGTTTTAAAATTAAAAGTGATGAACAAAAAATAAATGAAACTGTAAACGATGGGGATATTATCGTTATTCCTTCGAGATTTAAGCATTCTATTGAAATTATAGAAGATAAAGCTGTAGAACCATCTGTTATTACATGCGTTTTTCAATTAAACGGTGTATATGGACAAACAATCGCTGAAGGGTTGCCTAAATATATATTAGTTCCCTCAGACCGAAATGGGAAAGTTGCTGAATGGATACCAATGACAGTAGCGGCAATAAAATTAGAACTTGATCAACCTTCTTTAGGTAGTCAGGTTATGCTTTCAAGTGTTATCGATTTGCTTTTGGTATGGTCAATAAGATTTTGGCTAAATAAAGAAACACTAAACCATAAAAGTTGGATTTCAGCTTTGCAGAATCCTGCTATTAGCAAGGCATTATTCTTAATGCATTCTGATCCTACTAAAGAGTGGACCGTAGACATTCTTGCCAAAGAGACTAATCAATCTAAATCAAAGTTTTCAAAAAATTTCATAGAATTGGTCGGTACTACCCCAATTAATTATCTCAAACATTGGCGAATGAAGTTAGCGAATCAATATTTAATTGAAACGAATAATAGTATTTCACAAATAGCTGATTTAGTTGGTTATTCTTCACCCGCTGCCTTTACCAGATCTTTTATTCAAACTTATGGTTATAGCCCAAGAAAATTTAGAGAAATTTCAGTAACTAAAGCTAAATAATAAAAGGTTAAAAAGCGATACTTCAACTTATTTTTTCATAGGTAGCAGTAAAACAGGGTCTTCAATATCGTAACCAGTTTCTTCTGGAACCCCCAAATATTTAACGACAACCAACCTCTTATTGTGTTTAGGCACACTATAATTTTGGGAAATTTTTATTGCTTTGGTGTAATGAACCGCAACATGGGTCTTACTTTGTAAAGACGGCGATTTTACAACATATTCTGTTTTATATTGCGTGATCTTTCCTGAAGGATCAAACCAAGACGATACTTGATTCTGATGAGTTTTTATTGTTTGAATTTTTACGGTCTTACTATTACTTACAATCAAAGGAGTTAAATTTCTTTTAATTTTTTTAAGCGCCTTATTAAACGCTGTACTATCTTGATCATAATCAATTTTATTTGTTTTTGGATTGATATAGAGAGATTTAACTTCGATAAGTTTATCAGGCGATTTACTATTTAATAGATAATAATAGAGTTGTGGTAGACGTCCTCGACCATCTTCATAATGTCTTAATACATAAAGCTTCTTCTCTTTTTGCTGATAGCCCAATACTTCAATTTTTTGTCCACCGCCCACTGTCGCATAACTATGTGCGGATAACGTAAGAATCGTGCTAAAAGTTAAAAACTTTAGAAATTTCATGAGTTCATATCCTTGTGATCTGGTAACTATATTGTATAAATACCAATCAGATTAAAATGATACTTGAGTAAGTGTTACTTGCTGTTTTTATATTATTTTGTACATAAACAGCCTTTTTAAGGGGGCTCTATTTATTATTTCTCTCCCCCTCAAATGACTCATGCAGCTTTAGAAATAAGCCATCATAGAAGAACAGGTTTATGCAGCATTACGTTTATAAGAAAAATAAGAACATCCGGCACACGATGCCATAATGATTGTTATCCCAATGATCTGAAAATGATTTAATCGTTCATCTAAAATCAGCCATCCAGCTAAAGCACTTACCGCTGGTGATGCGCTCACTAATATTCCAAAAACTCGCGGATGCAGTTTTTTCATAGCAACCATATCCAATATAAATGGAATAGCACTCGCGAGCATCGACATGAGTAAACAGGTAAGAAGAATCTTATAACTATCAAAAATATGGATAAAGTGAGTTGCCCCTAAAGGTGTGGCAAACAAAGCCGCTAGAAACATTCCTGTTGCAACCGAGCTGCCCCCACCTTGTGCAACTTTAGAGCCATAAATAATATACAGTCCCCAACCCACGGCAGCCACAAGCGCATACGTCATACCAATAAAACTAAAGTTATGGTTTGAATTGCCCATAGGTAAAAAAAGCAAACCAATAATAGATAATCCACCCCAAAAATAATCTAATTTATTTTTAGACATTAAAATAGCAACTGTAAGGGGTCCCAACACCTCAATGGAAATAGCGATGCCAACAGACATATAAGAAAATGCTTTATAAATTAAAGTATTCATTAAGGTGAGGATTAATCCATAAATAATGAGATTTTTCCAATTGGTCTGTTTGTTCCAGTCTCTCCAAGGTTTAAACACAACCCATAAAAAACATGCTGACAAAGCAAGTCGAGTTAAGGTCACTCCTTCTGCACTAAGAATTGGGAAAAGGACTTTCCCTATTGATGCGCCTATTTGCACAGAAACTAAAGATAAAAATGCGGCTGCAAATGCTATGCCTTGTCTGGAGTTTGTCTCAATCATCATATTTACCACTCGGGGAATGATTGAAATTTTAATTCTATATAATCAATATATTTCTTCTATTTCCCTCAATAAAACGATTAAATAACTCTATATTTAAAGCTTAATGAGAGATTTACTCATGTCGGAAATTTCTTTAGATAATTTTGACTACGCAATCTTAAGAATACTGCAAAAAGACAATAAAACTTCTCATCGAGAAATTTCTGAAAAAATTGGTCTATCCGCTGCGTCTGTTCAACGGCGCATATCGCGTATGGAAGAAAAGGAAATTATTTTAAGAAATTGCGCCATCTTAAATCCGCTTAAATTTGGTGAAAAAATCACTTCTATTATTGAAGTACGACTGAGCGAAGACCGTTCTGTGGTTATGGACAGAGCAAAGCTGTACTTTGCTTCTGTTGAAGAAATTCAGCAGTGCTATTTTGTGAATGGCGGGGTCTCATTCATCATTATCATGCTGAGCAACAACTTATCTCATTTTGAAAGTTTGGTTAGAAAACATTTCGCTGATAATGAAGACGTCAAAACCTATAGAACACTTATTGTTTTAGATCGCGTAAAAGTAAACTTTGAGTTAAATATTTAAACTTTTCAATTTAAGCTTTAAGGCCTTACAGTAGTTAGGGTTTTACCTAGCTAAACAAGTAAAAAGAATCACCACTAAGGCAATGTCATAAAAAATCCCGCAGTGTATGGCGGGATTTTTTGTAGTGCGTTGAATTACATATGACCACGCCCGTGGCTATGCATATCAGACCCATGATCGCCATGTGCTTTATTATGATAGTACCCCTTACCATGATGAGTGCCATGATAAGCATATGCTTTACCATGATGGCTGCCGTGATAAGCATGACCATAACCATGATGTGAGCCGTGATAACCATGGCCTTTTGCAAAAGTCGGAGCAGAAAGCGCGATGACTAATGCGGCAAAAATATACTTAATGTACTTCATACAAAATTCCTTTTTATTGTAGTACTGGAATTTAAAGTAATACATAAATGTACAGCTAGAAACAAGTGATAATCTGTACAGGAGTGTAAGGCTGGCTAAGCAAAACTGATCTACTTCATACACCGTTTAAGCAACATAAAATAGATCATTGAAAATAATAAAAATTTAAAACTTAAGTCACTAAAGACATGTTCAAATTAATCAGTAGAACTTTGCCTCACCGACAGGACGAGTTTTAAACCGTCTATGAAACCACATGTACTGTGTTGGCGCGATTCGAATTTGGTTTTCAATAATTTTATTGACGCGTTCAGCATCATTCACTTCACATTCACTTGGAAAATTTTCAAGTTTAGGTTCAATCAGTACATTGTATTGAGGATCTCGAATATCTCCACTTCTATAAAAATATAATGGGATTGCGACAGCATTTGAAATATCCATGAGTCTTCGGTGGGCCGTTACTGTTGCGGCTTGTATTCCAAAGAATGATGCCATGACACCTTGCTTTAAACCAAAGTCCTGATCAGGGCTATACCAGATTGCATGACCATTTTTCAGTTTCGCAATTAAGCTACGCATGTTGTCTTTCGCAATTTGGTTTTTATAAACCCGAGCGCGACTACGATGAATGAGAAAATCCATAAAAGGATTATTTTGAGGTCTATACACCACATCCATATCGAAAAATAAGGTACAAGCAGCACCTCCGGCATCTAATAAAGTACTGTGTGTTCCCAACAACAAAACACCTCTATCCCGATTCTGTTCCAGATGCTCTAAACCTTTTATATGAACCCTTTTTTTAAACCATGTAGGACAATACCAAGCATTTAAAGCTTCAAATATACCAATCATCGTATCTGTAAAAACTGATTTGGCTTTGGTTTCAATTTGCTCGGGTGTTTTTTCAGGGAAACAAGCTTCTAAATTTCTTAAAGTTGTTTTTCTTCTTGAAGCTAATAGTGTCCAAGCAATTTTTGAAAAAAGTTTTGCTAAACGCCACTGGATTGCCCAAGGCAAGTACGCAAGAAACATAAGAGTAAAAGCTGTGAACCAGATACCCCAATACTTTAATGATAGAAAGGAAAATTGAAACTGCCCAGATTGATACTGCGGTTCAGATTTCGTCATACTGTAAATATCTAGAGGTATAGGAAATCATGCTAACACACACCGAATCTACACGCGTTTGCAAAGTGTGTCTTAATATTAGACTTATTTTCTTAAGAAGATTTATATTTCCTGAACATTACCTCTTATATTTATTTCCTTATTATATTTTAAATAACAATTACTTATAAAAATTTAACCATCTTGATTATTAGATAAATTATATACAAAAATTAAAATGCTAACCCTCTCATCACTTGCAGAAACTCTGAATACTCATCTTCACTTTCAAAAGTAAACTCTACTTCTGAACCATCTGTAAACCGAACTAGAACAGATCTCAAATCGGCACTGGTTGTAAATTTAACAACTTGTTCAAGGTTGTAGTGAGTAGATCCTACTTGGTAATATTTATATTCTCTTGCCATAACAACGTTCTACTCAAAAAGTTTAAGATTTCATCACTATAGAACAAATAAAGAAAATTTTTAAAGATTTTGTTCACTAGAAATCATTAAAAGCTAAACGTCACTCATTATTCTTTAACTTAATAAAAAACCGCTATAAGGCGGCTTTTATTGATGAGTGCATTCAACACTTACTTTTTCAAAGTTTTGGTAAATGCTTCCGAATTAAAATATTCGGTAATTTCCCCACCTTCATTTAAAACTTTTTCCTTTGGAATGCTTAAAAAATCTAGTTCTGATTTTAGGCTAATAAATTCAGGAATATATTTCTTAATAGGTGGTGGAGGTTTAGGCCCTCCTTCTGTAATTTTTTCAATAAATCCAGCTAGCCATAAAATATATTCGTCTTCCATACTATGGTGTGGAATAAGGCTAACATCTATTTTTACTTTGCATTCACTTAATGGTTTTGTTAAAGCTTCTTCAAAATCAATGTAGTTATACTTTAATTTGAATATGCTCCCAGATATCTCTTTACGTATAAAAATCATTAAATTATTAAGATTTTCAATAGTGTCATCTGAAAAAAGCTCAACTTCTTTAACTTTCCTATACACACTTTCTGCAATAGCTAAGTATTGTGGCATTAAGGTTTTGTCCTTATCTTTGAAGCGGTATTAGGTGGTCTCTCAAAGTAAGTATGATTCAATTTATATTTCAACTTGTAAGTATAAGTAACATTAAGTAAGTGTTGTTTATATTGTGTTAATTAATGACTATTAAACAGCTATTTTTAAGTTTTATTTAATTTCGATAGAGAAAGAGCGCTATATCAAACTTCATTGCGTTATCTTTCCAACAAATAAAATCAAATCTCTTTTATCAACTACGTTTCCTATCAAAAGCTATTTTGCTTATTTATTAAAATGCGGCAACTGTTTGATAAAGTCATTTAAAGGCATCGGACAGCCCCATAAAAAGCCCTGAAACTCGGTACAGCCATTACTTTTAAAAGCACTAAATTGTTCAGCCGTTTCTATACCTTCTACCAGCACGCGAAGGTTTAAATCTAGACCAATTTTAATAATACCCGTGACCAGTTTATTGCTGCGTTTATCATCCAAAGCTGCCTCTACAAAGCTACGATCAATTTTGATTTGGCTAATGGGCATTTTCTGTAAATAGCTTAAAGATGAATAACCTGTACCAAAGTCATCAAGTGAAAGCTGAATGCCATGTCTAGACAAGAAATTCATTTTTTCGATCATGCTTGCACAGTTATTTAAGGCTATATTTTCAGTAATTTCTAAGATGAGTCGAGATGGAGTAATGCCATATTTTTCAACCATAGCAATTATAGTTTGCTCAAAAAGTGGTTGCATGAAATGGTCAGCACTAATATTGACTGAAAGCGTAAGATCTTTAGTTTCTTCTTTTTTGCTCCAGTCTTGTAAAACTTTGCAGGCTTGAACTAACACCCACTCACCTATCTCTGGCATTAATCCAAAACTTTCTGCGGCAGGAATAAAATCTTGCGTAGGAATATATCCTAAAGTTGGGTGATGCCATCTTAACAAGGCTTCTGCGCCAATTAACTGTTCAGAGGAATTGATTTGCGGTTGATAAAAAAGCTCAAATTGTTCTTTGGTGAGGGCTAAACGTAGGTCATGCACCATGCTATTTTCTATTTGTATCTCTAATTGCATAGTATAAATTGATATACAAATCATGAGAGTAGCCACACAAGTTGCAATCCACCCACCATGATTACGGATATCATCTGACAAAGGTACTGCACTATTAAGTGTAAAAGAGGTACCACTAAAAAATATAAAACACCCAATCGATAATAAAATTAAAATGATTTGTAAAAAGCTTGGATCACGGCGGTAATTTAAATATCCCAGTATTGCGCCGGCAGGCAAAAATAAATGCGCTACTTGAGGCCGATGAGGTGTAGCAATATCGAAAAACAGGCAAAAAACGACTGGGAAAATTAGTAGAACCGCTTGTGATAAAAGTATGCCCGCCGAAATACGGTTTTTATAAATGAGAAAAAGGCTAAACATGGAAACTAGTGTGAAACCAATATCCATACAAACAATCAGCCACATGTGTGCAAATGCGAAATAAATAGTCCAAAACAAACAAAAAATAATACAAATAAAGATATTTGCTTTGGCTGCAATTGTAAGCTGCTGGTCTTTTACGTTACGGTAATTTTTCTTGCGTTTTTTAAAGTAAGATGAAGCTATCATAAATAAATCAACCGTAAAATATTTCTTCAAAGACCCCCAGCTTGGTCATTGATACTCCATCTCAATATTTACCAATAAAACGTAATATTTTATTCCTTTCTTATTTGTACTATTCATTTTGAGATTTGGTGTTCTTCAACAGCGTTGCTACAGTTCAGCGGTTTAACTGAACGATACTGCGTTTCGAACACTTTTTAATTTTAAAGTATCAAGACTTAACGATACATGCGTCTGCGGCTCAGGTACAGCCCCTAACTAGTGAAAAATTAGGCGAATTCTAAAGAATTTTATGTATCGTAATCTTATACACCCGTGAGTGTATAAGATTAGCCGTTCACTAGTCATGAAAATAGCTGAAACGCGTCGGTCACCTTGCAACGCATGAATGTGTATTAGAGATAAATCACAACCAAAACTGCGAAAAAGCCATATAGCGCACTTACTGCAACTAATGATCGATCATCGACCGCACCGCGGCGGAATAAATTCCACAAAAACACAATCGCCAGTGCAGTAATAATGCCAGATGCTAACAACAACGTATCAAAGCGCCACGGTGTGAAAAATATACCCAAAGCACTTGGTATGGTGGCCTGAATCATCATGGCACCAGAAATGTTCGCTAAAGCCAAACGTTCTTTACCTTGGCGTACCCAAATCAGCGCATTCATAATTTCAGGTAATTCGGTTGCAACCGGACTCAGTAATAAAGCAACCAAATGTGGTGGCCAACTTAGCGCTGTACCAATTGCTTCAAGCTGAGCTACAAAAGTGTGTGACGCAATACTAATGACAACTAAAGCGACCAATACCTGTAAGCCAGCCCACCCCAGTGAAGGTTCGGCTGCGTTGGGACGGAACTTGAGAGGTTCGAGTTCTTCTTCATCGGCAGATGTATCTGCTTCCTTAATCTCACGCCAAACATAAGCTGCATAAGCCGCTAAAAATAGAATACCTAACCAAGGCTTAATGGCAAACGCGACTAAACCAAGTGCTACTTTTAAAACAAAGATGGCAAGGAAAGAGACTTGATCTCGGCTTAAGCGACCATAATCAACTTGTACTTTATGCGAAGTTCGAGCTAACTTTTTACGATGAAGAATTAATACCAGACCTACAACGGCGTAACCCAAGGTTGCTAGCACCAATGGACCACCCATTGCAGCTCCAACACCAAGGTCTTTTTGTTCTGGGGTATTACCAAACACAACGGCCATAAAGGTCACCGCACTTTCAGGTAGCGCTGTACCAAAAGCTGCGAGTACTGAACCTACTGCGGTTGCACCAAGATTAAGACGTTTACCAAACCATTCAATTCCATTGACGAAATATTCACAGGCTAGGTAAATTGCCGCGGCGGACAAAAAGAATAAGATGAACGTGAGGAGCATAGGAATAGTTCCAGCCGGGCGAAATAAGAAACCATTGGCACGACAACGCTCCTCGCCCGACTAGCAAAGTACGTTGCGGCCAAAGGTCTCGCCTAGCTCTTACTGTATATACAGTGGCTGAACACGCCATGAGATACTCATCTCAAGTTTGTTGACGTGGTCTTCCTAGCGGGTACTAGGAATGGCTACTCCCCAATGACAATGCTGAGGATTTTACCAGTGATTTCATCCGAACTCTACAGAGATAGTCAGACAAAATGCTTATGAACTCTAAAAATCAATAGAATCTTTTAAAGCACTCTTTATTGACTAGATAAAATGTATTTCTACACTGGCATGTACAATTTCTTCATGGATAGACAAGGCTTTTTTAACTGAATCGGGTGTTAAATCTGTTCGGTCTGTTTCTAAAGCCAAAATGCATGAAAATTTTCCTTTACCGACTTTCCATACATGTAAATCTGTAATTTTTACTTGGGATAATTGCTCAATTACTTCTTGTATTTCAGCTACAACTGGATGTGACATTTCAGCATCTAATAAAGTTTTTCCTGTGTCACGCAAAAGTCCCCACGACCACTGCGCAACAAGTATCGCCCCTACAATACCCAATAAAGCATCTAAAAAATTCCATCCAAAATATTTACCCGCTATAAGTGCGGCTATGGCTAATACAGACGTTACGGCATCGGCAACCACATGTAGAAACGCAGCTTTATGATTTAAATCGTGATGGTGATCATGATGATGGTGGTGATTATGCTCATGGTCATGATGGTGGTGGTGATGTTCATGATTATCATGTAATAACCACGCACAGATTAAGTTGACTGCTAAACCTACAACAGCAATAGAAATCGCTTCATTATAATGAATATCAACAGGATGGAGTAATCGTTCGATAGATTGAAACCCCATCAAAAGTGCAACGACCATTAATAATATTGCACTGCTATACCCGCCCAAAATTTCGATTTTCCAAGTTCCGAAACTAAAGCGTTTGTCGTAGGCATAACGACGAGCCATTTTATAAGCCACATAAGCCAACCCTAGAGCAACCATGTGTGAACTCATGTGCCAGCCATCAGCTAAAAGAGCCATGGAGTTAAAGACCCATCCACCCACAATTTCAAAGACCATCATCACGGCAGTTAGGATGGTTGCAATCAAAATTTTCTTTTGAGCCAGCGGGTTTCCTTCATCGAACTGATGAGAGTGGTAGCGTTCTAAATTACTGTTAATTTCCATATTTATGGTCTTTTGATGATACTCCCCCATAGTATATATTTTTTTGGAAGGAAATAGGTTACATGACGACCAAGACAAGAAAAATTTTAAATTAGTTTGAAACCCACAAAAAAATAGTCACTTCTGTAGAAAATTATTTCAGCGTCCACTACTCTTTTTTTCAATAATTAAAATTCGTTACTAATGCGACATTGGTATGGACTAAATAAAATCCGTAGATTTAATAAAAGCCCACTTTAACATGGGCTCTTACAACCTATTTTTTGCGCTAATAAAAAAGGTTAATAAAAAAATAAT
>NZ_JBIUCP010000073.1:0-10515 GCF_044538765.1 Acinetobacter sp. ABJ-A23_2 | reverse complement strand
CAATAAATCTTTAAAAATGATTATTTATCAAAAATAATTAAACTTTTTTAATAAAAATAAAACGATAGTTTTTAACTATAAATTCAAATTCAATCTTTTATTTTTATTAACTTTTGAATCGAAAAAAGTCTGACTTTACCTACAAAGTTTTATTTATAGTAAAAAATCATAATATATTTTTTGTATTTATTTGATTATATATTGTTCTTTTTCTTGTTTTTCATCGCATTACAAGCTTTTTTTGTGATTTACCTCTCATTTTTTCTTTGATATATTTCGCGAAATTTGCCACACCTTTTGTTTTTTGAAACTTTATGTAACTTAAGGTAAGCATTGTCTATTTTTTGTAAAAATGCGAGTAAGTATATGAATAAAATATACAAAGTAATTTGGAACGCTTCATTAGGAATTTGGGTTGCTGTTTCAGAAATTGCAAAGGGTCATTCAAAAACTCGTAGTCAAAGAACAAATAATGCTTTGATGCCTTCTACTGAAGCCACCGATTTTCTACAGTCTTCAACTTCAATTAATTTTAAAATTAAACCACTTACTTGGGGAATATTAACTGTACTCGTTCCGTCTATTACTTTTGGTGAAGTTGGAGTGTCAGGAGGTTTTGCTACTGGAAATAATGCCACGGCAATTTCTGCATGTACTGGAACAGGAGTGGGGGGAACTGGAGACCGAGCTACTGCAGGAGGAGAACGTGCACTAGCAATAGGTTGTGGTGCAGTAACAGATTCAGATAGAGATATTGCAATAGGAAGCCAGGCTTCTACTGCAAATCCAGCAAATGCTACAGGAACTTATAATGAGTCGATAGCTATTGGTGCTGAATCTAGAGCAAGTGGATCTCAGGCTCTTGCAATAGGTGGTCAGGCTACAGCAACAGGTAATTCATCTGTAGCGATCGGTGCTGACGATATGGATAAAGTTGCTAGTACAAACCCGCCCGCTTATAACTACACACCAACTGCCGGAGATAACGCTCTATATAATAATACTGCTACAGCGGCTGCATATAAAAATTTGACAGGCGATTACTTAGTTGACTTTGAAAAAACAAATGGCGGTGCATCTGGGGTAGGAAATCGTTATACCAGAGTACAAACAGGTGAAGCTGCAGTTGCGGTAGGCCCTAAGGCTACAGCTACTGATTTGGGTACAGCTTTGGGTCCTGTAGCGACAGCTGGGTCAATCGCTTCAGTTGCAGTAGGCGTAAAAGCAGAAGCACGTGGACAAGGTAGTTTATCGATTGGTTCACTAGCTTATACCGCAAATACGGGTGATGTTGCTGTAGGTATTAACTCTGCTGCTACAGGAGGTGATTCGATTGCTATTGGTGCCGGAAGTGACTTAAAAGGCACTCCCTATGTTCAATCAGGTGCATCAGCGAGTAAAAAGGGTGCCAGTGCGTCTGGGGCAAATTCGATATCAATAGGTACTAACACTGCGGCGACTGGCACAAATGCAGTAGTTGTAGGTACGCAATCAACCGCTTCAAATTTGGCTGTAGCGGTTGGTTCGGTTGCTACAGCTGGAGACCAAAGCGTTTCTATTGGTTCAAATAGTGCGGCTTCCTCTCAAACATCTGTAGCAATTGGTGCAAGAGCACAAGCCTTACAAGCTAACTCTGTTGCTCTAGGTAGTGATTCAGTGGCTGATCGAGCTTCGGGTTCACTCGGATATGACCCTTTAACTGAAACGAGCACTACAAGTACGAATAGTACCTGGAAGGCGACAGATGCTGCTGTTTCAGTTGGAAATGGAACGACACGAACTCGTCAGATTACTAGTGTTGCGGCTGGAACAAATGATACAGATGCAGCCAACGTCGCACAGTTAAAGAAAGCAACTTCTAAAGTTTTAGCCGGAACAGGTACAACTGTTGCCCAAGGAACTGATAGTAACGGTATAACGACTTATACTGTAAATGCGAATACATTTACGGTACGTCAAGGAACAACAAATAAAGCAACTATTGGCGATAGTACCACTGATAAAGTTAGCTTTATCAATGGTAAAAATACTGTTGCTAAAGTAGCGGACGAATTAAATAGCAATACTGATGTTACTTTTGATTTAGCCGATGATATTTCATTAAATAGTGTAACAACTGGTAATACGACCCTGAATAGTTCAGGAGTTACAGTTAATGGTGGAGCGAATGGTCCAGTAAAATTAACAAATACTGGGCTAGATAATGGTGGAAATAAAATCACCAATGTCGCAGCAGGAACAGTTTCTTCTACTTCTACAGATGCAGTGAATGGTAGCCAGTTAAATACCACGAACCAGAATGTAACGACTGCTCAGAACACCGCAAATACAGCGGTGACGAATGCAGCTGCAGCACAAAATACGGCAAACACGGCAGTCACCAATGCCGCAACAGCCCAAGCGACAGCAGACAAAGGTCTGAACTTTAGTGTGAATGGTGGTACAGCTGACAATGTGAAGTTGGGTGAAACGGTTAACTTTGCAGATGGTACCAATACCACAGCAACCTATGACCCTGCAACCAATACCTATAAATACAGTGTCAATGACAACATTACATTAACCAATGCAGGTAGCTTAACAGTTGGCAATACTAAAATTGATAACAGTGGATTAACCATTACTGGTGGTCCAAGTGTAACCACAGCAGGGATTAATGCGGGTAATCAGAAAATTACCAATGTTAAAGCAGGCACTAATGCGACTGATGCAGTCAATTTTAGCCAGTTAAATGCAACCAACCAGAATGTAACCACTGCACAAAACACAGCAAATACTGCATTGACCAATGCAGCAGCAGCGCAAGCGACGGCAGACAAAGGCCTGAACTTTAGTGTGAATGGTGGTACAACTGACAACGTGAAGTTAGGTGAAACGGTTAACTTTGAAGATGGGACGAACACAACAGCAACCTATGACCCTGCAACCAATACCTATAAATACAGTGTCAATGACAACATTGCATTAACCAATGCGGGCAGTTTAACGGTTGGTAACACTAAGGTTGATGACAGTGGCTTAACCATTACAGGCGGTCCAAGTGTAACGACTGCAGGTATCAATGCTGCTAACCAGAAGATTACTAATGTCGCAGCAGGAACCATTTCATCTACATCAACAGATGCAGTGAATGGTAGTCAGTTAAATGCAACCAACCAGAATGTAACGACTGCTCAGAACACCGCAAATACAGCGGTAACGAATGCAGCAGCAGCACAAAATACTGCAAACACAGCAGTCACCAATGCAACTGCTGCCCAAGCGACGGCAGACAAAGGCCTGAACTTTAGTGTCAATGGTGGTACAGCTGATAATGTGAAGCTGGGTGAAACAGTTAACTTTGCCAATGGTACCAACACCACAGCAACCTATGACCCTGCAACCAATACCTATAAATACAGTGTCAATGACAACATTGCATTAACCAATGCAGGTAGCTTAACAGTAGGAAATACTAAAGTTGATAACAGTGGATTAACCATTACTGGTGGCCCAAGTGTAACCACAGCAGGGATTAATGCGGGTAATCAGAAAATTACCAATGTTAAAGCAGGCACTAATGCGACTGATGCAGTCAATTTTAGCCAGTTAAATGCAACCAACCAGAATGTAACCACTGCACAAAACACAGCAAATACCGCATTGACCAATGCAGCAGCAGCCCAAGCGACGGCAGACAAAGGCCTGAACTTTAGTGTCAATGGTGGTACAACTGACAACGTGAAGCTGGGTGAAACGGTTAACTTTGCAGATGGGACGAACACAACAGCAGTGTATGACCCAGCAACCAATACCTATAAATACAGTGTCAATGACAACATTGCATTAACCAATGCGGGTAGTTTAACGGTCGGCAACACTAAAGTTGATAACAACGGATTAACCATTACTGGTGGCCCAAGTGTAACAACTGCGGGTATCAATGCTGCTAACCAAAAGATTACTAATGTCGCAGCAGGAACGAATGCAACTGATGCTGTTAATGTAAGCCAATTAAATGCGACCAACCAGAATGTAACCACTGCACAAAACACAGCAAATACCGCATTGACCAATGCAGCAGCAGCGCAAGCGACGGCAGACAAAGGCCTGAACTTTAGTGTCAATGGTGGTACAACTGACAACGTGAAGTTAGGTGAAACGGTTAACTTTGCAGATGGTGCCAACACCACGGCAGTGTATGACCCAGCAACCAATACCTATAAATACAATGTAAATGACAACATTGCATTAACCAATGCGGGTAGCTTAACAGTTGGGAATAGCAAGGTTGATAACAATGGCTTAACCATTACCGGTGGTCCAAGTGTAACCACTGCAGGTATTAATGCAGGCAACCAGAAGATTACTAACGTTGCGGCAGGCACTATCTCATCTACATCAACAGATGCAGTAAATGGTAGCCAGTTAGATGCAACCAACCAGAATGTAACGACTGCCCAAAACACTGCAAACACGGCAGTGATGAATGCAGCAGCAGCCCAAGCTACAGCAGACAAGGGCCTGAACTTTAGTGTTAATGGTGGTACAGCAGACAATGTGAAGTTAGGTGAAACGGTTAACTTTGCAGATGGTACCAACACGACTGCAGTGTATGACCCTGCCACCAATACCTATAAATATAATGTAAATGACAATATTGCATTAACCAACGCGGGTAGTTTAACGGTCGGTAACACCAAGGTTGATAACAGTGGTTTGACCATTACTGGTGGTCCAAGTGTAACAACTGCTGGCATTAATGCAGGCAACCAGAAAATTACCAACGTGGCAGCAGGTACTATTTCATCTACATCAACAGATGCAATAAATGGTAGTCAGTTAAATACCACCAACCAGAATGTAACCACTGCTCAGAACACAGCAAACACAGCAGTGACCAATGCTGCTGCTGCCCAAGCTACAGCAGACAAGGGCCTGAACTTTAGTGTTAATGGTGGTACGGCAGACAACGTGAAGTTAGGTGAAACGGTTAACTTTGCAGATGGAACCAACACCACAGCAGTATATGACCCTGCAACCAATACCTATAAATACAATGTGAATGACAACATTGCATTAACCAATGCGGGTAGCTTAACGGTAGGTAACACCAAGGTTGATAACAGTGGTTTAACCATTACTGGCGGTCCAAGTGTAACCACTGCAGGTATTAATGCAGGCAACCAGAAGATTACCAATGTTGCAGCAGGCACTAATGCAACTGATGCTGTCAATGTAAGTCAACTTGGGGCAATAACTACAGCTGCGAATACCAAGACAGATGCTTTAGGTATAAGTACGGCAAGCAATCTGGGTGGCGGAGCAGTTTATAATCCGGTTACAGGTGCAGTCAGTTCACCAATCTATACAGTGAATGGCAGTAATTTAAATAATGTTGGTGACGCGATCACTGCATTGGACAAAGGCTGGACCTTACAAAGTAATGGTGTCAATGTAGGTGCAGTGAAAGCTGGTGATACAGTTGACATTGGTACGGTTGTAGGCGAAAGCAACCTCAAAGTAACCAAGACTGGTAACAAGATCCAGTATGCACTGAACCGTGATCTTAATATTGACAGCGTAACGGCAGGCGACAGCAAGCTAGACACCAATGGTCTAAATATTGTTGGTGGTCCAAGCGTGACCAAGTCTGGTATTAATGCAGCGAACCAGAAGATTACTAATGTCGCTGCAGGTACTATTTCTGCGACATCAACAGATGCAGTGAATGGTAGTCAGTTAAATGTGACCAACCAGAATGTAACTACTGCGCAAAATACTGCAAACACAGCAGTCAGCAATGCAGCAGCAGCCCAAGCCACAGCAGACAAGGGCCTGAACTTTAGTGTTAATGGTGGCACAGCAGATAACGTGAAGTTAGGTGAAACGGTTAACTTTGCAGATGGTACCAACATCACAGCAGTGTATGACCCAGCAACCAATACTTATAAATACAATGTGAATGACAACATTGCATTAACCAATGTGGGTAGCTTAACGGTCGGTAACACCAAGGTTGATAACAGTGGATTAACCATTACTGGTGGCCCAAGTGTAACAACTGCAGGTATTAATGCAGGCAACCAGAAGATTACCAATGTTACAGCAGGAGCCAATGCGACTGATGCGGTCAATGTAAGTCAGTTAAATGCAACCAACCAGAATGTAACGACTGCGCAAAATACTGCAAACACGGCAATGACGAATGCAGCAGCAGCACAAGCAACAGCAGATAAAGGTCTGAACTTTAGTGTTAATGGTGGTACGGCTAAGAATGTGAAGTTAGGTGAAACGGTTAACTTTGCAGATGGTACCAACACCACAGCAGTGTATGATCCTGCAACCAATACCTATAAATACAGTGTCAATGACAACATTGCATTAACCAATGCGGGTAGTTTAACGGTAGGTAACACTAAGGTTGATAACAGTGGTTTAACCATTACTGGTGGCCCAAGTGTAACCACAGCAGGTATTAATGCGGGCAACCAGAAGATTACTAATGTTGCAGCAGGTACCAATCCGACTGATGCTGTTAATATAAGCCAATTGGGTGCAGTAACTACAGCAGCAAACACCAAGACAGATGCTTTAGGTACCAGTACCGCAAGTAATTTAGGTGGCGGTGCAGTCTATAATCCAGTTACAGGCGCAGTTAGTTCACCAGTCTATAGCGTGAATGGCAACAACGTGAACAATGTTGGTGACGCGATCATAGCACTAGATAAAGGCTGGACTTTACAAAGTAATGGTGCCAATGCAGGTGCAGTGAAAGCTGGCGACACAGTTGACATTGGTACAGTTGCAGGTGAAACGAACCTGAAAGTAACCAAGACTGGTAACAAGATCCAGTATGGTTTAAACCGTGATCTTAATATTGACAGCGTAACGGCAGGCGACAGCAAGCTAGACACTAATGGTTTAACCATTGCAGGTGGCCCAAGTGTAACCAAATCTGGCATTAATGCGGCTAACCAGAACGTGACTAACGTTGCAGCAGGCACTATTTCATCTACATCAACAGATGCAGTGAATGGTAGCCAGTTAAATGCAACCAACCAGAATGTAACGACTGCTCAGAACACTGCAAATACAGCAGTGACCAATGCAGCGGCAGCACAGGCGACGGCAGACAAAGGCCTGAACTTTAGTGTCAATGGTGGTACGGCTAAGAATGTGAAGTTGGGTGAAACGGTTAACTTTGCAGATGGCACTAACACTACAGCAGTGTATGATCCTGCAACCAATACCTATAAATACAGTGTCAATGACAACATTGCATTAACCAACGCGGGTAGCTTAACGGTAGGTAACACCAAGGTTGATAACAGTGGATTAACCATTACTGGTGGCCCAAGTGTAACGGCTGCGGGTATTGATGCAGGTAATCAGAAGATTACCAATGTAGCAGCTGGTACTAATGCAACTGATGCTGTTAATGTAAGTCAACTTGGTGCAGTAACTACAGCCGCGAATACCAAGACAGATGCTTTAGGTACAAGTACTGCAAGCAATCTGGGTGGTGGAGCAGTTTATAATCCGGTTACAGGCGCAGTCAGTTCGCCAGTCTATAGCGTGAATGGCAACAACGTGAACAACGTTGGTGACGCGATCACAGCACTGGATAAAGGCTGGACCTTACAAAGTAATGGTGCCAATGCAGGTGCAGTGAAAGCAGGTGATACAGTTGACATTGGTACAGTTGCAGGTGAAACGAACCTGAAAGTAACCAAGACTGGTAACAAGATCCAGTATGGTTTAAACCGTGATCTTAATATTGACAGCGTAACGGCAGGCGACAGCAAGCTAGACACCAATGGTCTCACCATTGCTGGTGGTCCAAGCGTGACCAAGTCTGGTATTAATGCAGCTAACCAGAAAGTGACTAACGTTACAGCAGGTACAATTTCATCTACGTCAACAGATGCAGTGAATGGTAGTCAGTTACATACCCTCGATAGTCGCGTGACTAAGAATGGTGATTCTACAGCCAATATTTTTGGTGGAGGTGCTAAAGCTAATCCAGATGGTTCGATTACTAATCCTACTTACAATGTTGCAGGTACGAGTGCAAACAATGTTGGCGATGCTTTAACGGCATTGGATAAAGCAGTCACTGATGCAGGTACAGCAGCGAATGCAGGCTGGACTGTTTCAGCCAATGGTGATGCAGCGACTGCTAAAAAGATTAAACCAAATGGCAAAGTCAACTTTACAGGTGATGATAACTTAACTGTTGCTCAAAGCAGCGAAACTGATAATGAAGGTAATATCAAGGTCGCGCTGAACAAAAACTTGAAGGTTGATAGCGTCACGGCTGGTAATACAATTATTGATACGACTGGTGTAAAAGTTGGCAATAACGTTCAGTTAGGATCAACAGGTCTAATCATTGCTGGTGGTCCTAGTATCACTACTTCTGGAATCAATGCAGGTAATAAGGTTATTACCAATGTAGCTGCTGGTGTTAACACGACAGATGCAGTGAACAAAGGCCAACTTGATAGTGCAATCACGAACATTAATAACAATGTTGGTGCTTTGGCTAATAGTGCAGTTCAGTATGACAAAAATGCAGATGGCACTGTAAATAAAGATTCAGTGACATTCGCTGGTGGGGCAAATGGTACTGCACTTAAGAATGTAGCGAATGGTACCGTAGCAGCAGGTTCTAAAGATGCAGTGAATGGAGGTCAGTTGTGGAATGTTCAACAACAGGTCGACAAAAATACGGGTGATATCTCGAACCTTAAAAATGATATTAACAATGGTAAAACTGGTCTAGTCCAACAAACTGATAAAGATGCTGCGATTACTGTTGGTAAAGACACTGGTGGTACCCAAGTGAATGTTGCTGGTAAAGCCGGTGACCGTACAGTAACAGGCGTTAAAGCGGGTACAGTTACATCGACTTCAACAGATGCAGTCAATGGTTCTCAGCTTAATAGGACGAACCAAGCGCTTGTAAGTGCACTAGGTGGTGGAGCTGGTTATAACAATATTACCGAAAGCTTCTCAAATCCGACATATAACGTAGGTGATCAGTCTTACAACAATGTGGGTGATGCGATAGGCGCATTAAATCAAGCTGACCAAACATTAAACAACAAAATTGATAATGTGAACAACAAGCTTGAGCAAGCGTTCTATGCAACAAATCAGCGTATCGACAACTTGGAAGAAAAAATGTCTGCGGGTATTGCTGCAAATGCTGCACTTGAAAATGCGCCATTTATTGCAGGGAAAGTCACTATGGCTGTTGGCGCTGCTTACTATAATCAGCAAAATGCTGTAGGTGTGACCTTACGTAAAACAGCCGACAACGGTCGCTGGTCACTTACAACAGGTGCAGCGCTTGGCAGTCAGGGTAGCCCATTAGTACGTGTTGGCGTAAGTACAGTAATTGATTGAGTGCCTAACTAAGGAGAGTTTATCTCTCCTTTAAAATAATATTGTGAGTATGAAAATGAAACAAAATATTCAAATTTTGGTAATGGGCATCTTGGTAAGTTTAAGTATTACTGGATTTACGGATACTGAAGTAGCAATTCAACGAGATGGAGTAAAATTTCCAGCAATTGAAAAGAGTTATCTTAAACAAATAAAACGTTATGAGTATGATGACGTTGCTCGTTTGGATAAAGGATTGGATAAAGATCAAATTCGAGCTTTACTAGGAAATCCACAATTTAGTGAAGGGGTTTTTGCAGTAAAAGTATGGAATTATGTATTGGATATCCGTATTCCTAACACTAATCAATATCAACGTTGTCAATTACGCATTGATTTTAATGAAAAATATTTGGCTGAACATTTATCTTGGAAGGGGGAGGTGTGCGAAGGTTTGGTTGCTTGGGGTGGGAATAATCAGTCACCAGAGCATAGTAATTTAATTTTTGAGCGAACAGCAAGTGTGTTATTCCTCTTCGATCGATTTGATGTTAACGCTATTGAACAAAGTATTCATAGTGTTGAGGAAATTGCTGAAAAGATCAAAAAAAGCCAGACAACAACACCAGTTATTGTTTCAGGTTTTACCGATCCATTGGGTAAATTTAGCTATAATCAAGAATTGTCTTCACAGCGTGCTAATACAGTTGCCAAGTTATTGGTTCAACAAGGTATTGATCCTACACGTATACAGATACAGGCGAATAGCCAGACTGATCTATACAAGCAGTGTTCAGGGAAAAATAGTTCGCAACTTATCGAATGTTTAGCGCCAAATAGACGCGTCAATATAAGCTGGTAAATAATCTGCTATATAGAAGTAATCCTATTTCTTAGGATTACTTCTATGAGTTATAAAAATAAGAAAAATTCCAATAAATATTTTTAATTATTTGAATTTTAATGGTTTTTTATAAAATCTTTCGTGTTTAAAACTTATTAATATTTCGATGAAAGATATTAATATATTGAAAATATTAAATTTTTATCAATACAACTTAGCTAAATATATATTATTTTTATGTAAAAATAATATAAATATCAATAATTTGTGTTTTATTTTTAGCAATTAAAGAATTTGAA
>NZ_JBIUCP010000072.1:0-10579 GCF_044538765.1 Acinetobacter sp. ABJ-A23_2 | reverse complement strand
ATAATACACAATAAAAATTATACTAAATATTTTTGCAATAATTTTCTGTGTTGGAAGAATATCAACTTAGAAATTATTTAAGATTAATTTGTTTATTAACAATAAATTAGATTTAATTTTTAAATGGATTTATTACGAGAAATCTACACCAATTCGAATTACATAATTTTTAAACATAGTTTATATAATATGATTTATTGACATAAATAGAAAAAATATATGGCAAAGAGGTCAATGATATTTAATTCACTTCAGAACCATAATTTGCACCAAATTTTACGCTGTCACGATTCATTGAATAAAACCAAGTGAAAAGTTACGTAAAAAAGAAACCAATAATTTTATTGGCTTAAATAAAAAATCGAATATTACAAATAAGCGGAATGAATATGGATAACGTAGCTCAGCTAGAAACTGATACTAATTTCCAAAGTCGAAAGAAAATAACCTGGGGTGTTTTTAGTGTCCTGCTGTTATTTTTAGTTGCTGGCATCGTATATTATTTTTTTGTATATCGATTCTATCAATCTACTGATAATGCTTATGTGCAAGCCGATGTGACTTGGGTTATGCCAAAGATTTCTGGCGAAGTGATGGAGTTATTAATTAACGATAATCAGGTGGTAAAAAAAGGGGAAACTTTAGCAGTATTAGACCATCGTGATTACCAAGCTCGTTATGACCAAGCCCGTTCTGTGGTCAGCTTGAAAGAAGCTGCACTCGGTGTACAACAACAAAATGAAAAGTCTGCCAAGTCGTCAATTACTGAAGCAAATAGTGGTGTAGTAGCAGCACAAGCCGACCTATCTCGTTTGAAAAAAGAGTTCGAGCGTTATCAAGACTTATTAAAAGATGGCGTGATTACCCGACAAAATTTTGAAGGTGTTCAGTCTCAATATTTAACCGCTCAGGCACAACTTAGTAAAGCACAAGCCGCCGTAAATGCAGCAGAAGCTCAGTTGGGGAGCTTACAAGCGAGTCGAGCGCAGCTTTTAGCAGATATTCAAAGTGCCAATGCAAATTTAAACCTGTATCAGGTTGATTTAGCTTCTTCAAAAGTCGTCAGTCCTGTTTCGGGTAAGATCGGTAGTCTTGCAATTCAAAAAGGTTCACGCGTTTCTCCACAAACCCGCTTAATGGCGATCATTCCTGAAAATAGTTTGTATGTACAAGCGAACTTCAAAGAAACCCAAATTGAAAAAATGCATATTGGGCAGAAAGTGAAGTTAAAACTCGATGCCTATCCGAGTCTGACCTATACCGGAAAAATTGAGAGCTTTTCACCAGCTTCAGGCGCGACTTTCTCACTGATGCCACCAGACAATGCCACTGGAAACTTTAACAAGGTTGTACAGCGTATTCCTGTACGTATTGCCATAGATTCAAGCCCACATATTGATTTGATTAAACCTGGAATGTCGGTGAGTGCCACCGTTGACCTAAGAACTTAATAAAAAAATTTTAGGTAATAAGAAAATGAATAAGCATGTTGAAGCCGAGTGGAGGTTTCCTGCAAAAACTGCATGGGCAATTTTTGTTGCCATGATTTTTGGCAACTTCATGGCGATTCTTGATATTCAGATTGTGGCGAGCTCTCTAAACGAAGTACAAGCCGGCATGAGTGCAAGTCGTTATGAAGTCACTTGGGTACAAACGGTTTATTTAATTGCCGAAATTATTGCAATTCCCATGTCGAGTATTGTCTCGCGGGTGCTTTCGACACGGGTGTATTACACCATGTGTGCAATTGGTTTTACGGTGAGTTCTTTACTTTGTGCTTTGTCGTGGAACTTGGAAAGTTTATTGGTATTCCGTGGTATTCAAGGCTTTATGGGCGGCGGCATGATTCCGACTTCCATGACCGCATTGTATCTACTTTTCCCTGAAGCAAAACGTTCATTGCCTTTGGTTATGTTTGGCATGATCAGTACTTTAGGTCCAGCGATTGGTCCAACCATTGGTGGTTGGCTTACCAATAATTTCTCATGGCACTGGATGTTCCTGATCAATATTATTCCGGGCATTATCATTGCCACGGTCATTTACTCAGGCCCTAATATCGACCGTGCAAACTATTCACTCATCAAAAGCATGGACTGGTTTAGTCTGGTCGGTATGGCGATGTTTTTGGGTGGGCTTGAATATTTCCTCGATGAAGGCGCACGACATGACTGGCTTGCAGACACAGGCGTTCGTATTGCTTTTATGGTCTGCGTTGTGGGCGGCATGATTTTCTTCTCACGAAGTTTTACCCAGCCTAAGCCTTTGCTCGATTTATCAGTATTTAAAAATAAAAACTTTACTTTAAGTGCTATCACAACGTTTGTGATTGGTATGGCGCTGTATGGCTTGGGTTACATGATTCCCGTGTTTCTTGGGCAAGTCCGTGAAATGAACAGTAGCCAAATTGGTCACGTCATGATGGTAACAGGCATTGTCATGTTTTGCTTTGCGCCGTTCCTTGCTTGGCTCATTCCTAATTTTGATACCCGAAAAACTGTATTTGTCGGAATGGTTCTGGCTGGTTTTGGTGTATGGCTCAATTCGCACCTCAGCATTCACAGCGATTATGACTTCATGTTCTGGCCGCAAATTTACCGCGGTATTGGTCTTATGATCTGCCTAATTGTGGTATCACATTTGGCTATGAGTACTTTGCCACTCAGTAAAGTGGCCGATGCCAGTGGTATTTATAACCTCATGCGCAATATTGGCGGTGCGGTTGGGCTGGCGCTGATTAACTCATCTTTAGACTGGTTGACTGCAATGCATGTCACCCAGATTAATCAGGCGATGACACCGCAAAACTGGATATTTACAGAGCGACTTGATCAGCTCACGGCGCAATATCAAGAAGTCGGTGCAAATGCCCAGCAAATCGCGCTGAGTGTGATTTACCGCGATATTCATTTTCAAGCACTGACATCTAGCTTCAATGATTTATTACGCATGCTCGCAATCATTATGTTTGTGACTGCCTTTTTAACCATCTTTATGGACAGGGGGAAGAAAATGAATATGTAAGTTTTAGCAGTAGAGGGCAGCTTTTAAAGAATGAAAAACAATAGGGCATATCAAAACGTATCCCTTCTTAGAAAAAGAACATTTATACGAGTTTCCAACATCGCCTTATGAGCGAGCGGAACTCACAGATCTGGATGTGGGAGATTAAAGTATTATGATTAATACAACATATAAACTGATTTCAAAATTGAACCTGAAAAACGCAACTTATGGGCAATATTTTGAAAAAGAGCAAATTGATACTGATCGACTAAAAGAGATGTATTCCATTTACGAACAGTATTATGAAAATACCAGATTTTCTATTTTTGTAGATGATTTTGAAAATAAAAGCGGTGCGATCTTAATTTTTGACTCTGAGACAGATGAGATTGTCGGTTTCTCGACTGTTGTGGTGCAACACTTCTACTTAAACGGTAAAGACTACACCGTGTTGTTTAGCGGTGATACGGTCATTTTGAAGAAGTTCTGGGGCACGCGTACATTACAAAGTACCATGCTCAAACTCATGATTAAGCTTCGCATCAAATATCCTTTTAACGAACTCTATTGGTTACTCATTTCTAAGGGCTATAAGACCTATCTATTACTTGCCAATAACTACTATGTCTATTACCCAAACATTAAAGATGAAAACCAACACCTTTCGGAAGTGGTTGAGCACTACTGTGAAAAATTCTTTGGTGAATATTACGACCGTGAAGCTGGCTTGCTGAACTTTGGTGATGACTATCAGCCATTAAAAGGCGAAGTTGCACCTATTACTGCCGAAATGCGAGAAAAGAATCCAAATATTCACTTCTTTGAACAAAAAAATCCAACTTGGAAAGCCGGTACAGAACTGCCGTGTATAGGCCGTCTAGGCTGGAAAGATATTGCTCGTTTCCCTGTGAAGCTCATGACGAAGCCGACCAGTAAAGGTAAATGTGAAGCAGCGCGTATAACTCATAAAACAAAACGTAGAGAGGCCATCCAATGAAAACTAATGAATGGCTAACGCTTGGCTCGCATCTTATTTTAAAAAAATGGTGTGATGCATCTGACCGTAATTTCCAAAAACAGTTTAATGCTTTAGAAACCACACAACGTCAAATTTTGCATTCGATATTACAGACTTCTACCTTTGCCAAAGATAAAAAGGTTCAAAACTATGAGCAGTTTGTAAAAGCCTTTCCTGCGACTCGCTATAGCGCATGGCGAGAAGACATTCAGCGTTACCGTGAACAGAAGCTTTCACTGTCTAGTAGTAAGTTGGTTCGTTTCCAGCCGACCAGTGGTTCGAGTGAACAAATTAAGTTTATTCCATACACCAAGCTGTTTTTAGATGAACTTGACCATGCAATTGCGCCGTGGATGGCAAGTTTATACCGTAAGTGTCCAGAGCTTAGTTCGGGTACGCATTATTGGTCGGTATCATGGTTGCCTGAAAGTCAACGTGAAGTTTTAAAAGACAAAAACTTAAATGATGATAGTGCGCTACTTGGCGTAGGTAAACGCATACTGTCTAAGTTTACCCAAGCGGTTCCAAGTAACGTTGCCTTTGCAGCCAATGCTGACGATGCACTCTTTGCCACCATTTGTTATTTGGTCGCAAACCGTAACTTAGCTATGATTTCGGTGTGGAGCCCAACGTTTGCGCTGCAATTGCTTGAGCGTTTGGAGTCATTACAAAAGGACGTGATAGAGGTGCTTAATAACGGTAAATGGGGCAATCGTCAGGGTTCATTAAAAGAAGTGACCGCACCGCATAGCCCTGAAAGCGCTCAAGCCTTAATTGCGAGTTCAAACGGCGCACAGATCGACTTTAAAAAACTTTGGCCAAAGTTAAGCTTAGTGTCAAGTTGGGACACCGCTGGTTCAAAAGCTTGGGCGGAAAAATTAAAAGAGAAATTACCCAGCGTTCAGTTTGAAGGCAAAGGGCTATGGGCGACCGAAGGTGTAGTGACCATTCCCTATAATGACCAATACCCACTTGCATATCAAAGTCACTTCTATGAATTTGAATATTTAGAGGGTGAGAAACAAGGTCAAATCATTCCTTCATGGCAGCTTAAACAAGGTGATGTGGTCAGCCCACTCATTACTTCGGGTAATGGCTTACTGCGGTATTGTCTAGATGACTGCTTAAAAGTGACTGGCTTTATAGAGCAAATTCCGTGTTTTGAGTTCCAAGGTCGCCGTTTTGGTGTAGATCTGGTCGGTGAGAAACTTGCACCTGAAACTGCTCAACAGTTGTTGTCTCAGTTAAATGAAACCGAGTCAAAAGCGATTTCTTTACTCGCGATTGATACTCAGCAACAAGTTAAACCATTTTATTGCGTGCTTTTTGAAGGCGACATTCATCACAGCATTAGCAATGAATATATCGACAATATCTTACGTCAAAACTTCCATTATGAACTTGCACGAAACTTGGGGCAGCTTGACGAGCCGCAAATTCGCCAAGCCAATAATGGCTGGAATGCCTATAAAAAACTGGTCATGTTTGATGGCATTATCGAAGGCAATATCAAACCTGAGCCACTCAAAAAAGTCACCCTCAATAGTTTGGAACAACTATGAAAGGGATAAAGCCATTTAATACTCGGTTTTTAACACTTCGACACGCCTTGTATCTAGGCGTGTTGTTGGTGTCGAATACGCATGCCATGACTTTAGATGAGGCTTTATCTGCAAGTTTAAGACATGAAAGTCAGCTTGAAGTGAGCCGTTTAAGCGTAAATCAATCCACCGCTGTGCTTGAACAGGCCAAACAGCGTGATGGACTCAAAGTCAATTTAGTCGGGCAACTAGACTATGAAAGAATAGATACGCCTTCACACGTTCTGTTTCCAACCGAAGGAAACCGTAAAGGGCGAAGTTTGCAATTGCAGGCAGATTATCCAATTTATACGTCTGGACGACACCGTTTAGGAATTGATGTTGCCGAAAGTCAGCTTTCTGCCCAAAACCAAGGTTTATCAGATCAACGGTCGGAAACCATTTTAAATACCGTGATGGTTTATACCGACGTATTAAAAAAGAAAGCCATTTTAGAGCTTAGACAAAAGACTATGGCAAATCTGCAGCGATCTTTATATGAATCTAAGCGCCGTTTTGATGTCGGTATGATTACTCGTGCGGACTTGGCTCAAGTTTTGGCACAAGTCGCTCAAGGTCAAGCTGATATTACACAGGCGCAGTCTAACTTGACTGTAAGCGAAGCGCAGTTTTATCAAGTAACAGGTACAACACCTGACAACCTTGTTGCCATTAAACAACTACCAGCTATACCGAATGGGCTAGATGAGATTTTGGCGCAAACCAAGAACCATCCGGCTTTAATGCGTGCTAAATATGAAATGCAAGCCGCAGAGAAACAATATGCTTTAACTAAACGGGAACTCTGGCCAACGGTTATGCTGACCAGCCGTGCCGGAAAGCAAGATGAAGCGAGTTATATTGGATCTGAAAGTAATAACTATATGGTCGGGTTACAGCTCAATGTACCGCTCTATGACGATGGTTTAAATCGCGCCAATGTAAAAAAAGCGCAGGCTGATATCGATTTGGCTCATCAGAAAATACGAAGTCTTGAACTGGACTTAAATAAGCGTACCCGTACCACCTATGCACAGCTTCAAACCATCCGACAAAATAAAGATGCATTGGCAAATGCCATAGAGGCAGCGTCTATTGCCTTTGTCTATACACGTAAAGAGTTTGATGTCGGCACCAAAACTACCTTTGATTTGCTTAATACCGAGCAAAAGCTACTCGATGCACAAACCCAAAAAACCGTAAATGACCAAGACGAAGTGGTGTTTGTTTATCAACTACTCGACCAAATGGGACGTTTAAATAGTTTGGTTCCTATGCAGACCGCACAACAGGTGAATAATGAATAAAACAAATACACCACTCGTAGAAAATACCCTGATTACCCGTGAAGCGACTTTGGCAGATGATGAGGCTTTACGAGACCTAATAGCTGTGCCGATGACCACCAAAGGCATACAAATTAGCTTTCAGCGTGAACCAAGTTATTTTAGAGCGTCTGACATTGTCTATCGGCATAAACTACATGTTGTGATTGAAGACACCGAGAGTCAAAAGAAGCTCGCTTGTTATAGCAATGGCTATCGTCCTTGTTATGTCGACCGAAACATACAAAACTTGCGATACGCTGGAGACTTACGGGTAGATCATAGCTATCGGGGTAAATCACTGGTGAAGGTATTAGCCAAGCATGTAAAACAAACCATGCACGCACCCAACTTTAGCCAAATGATTATTTTTGATGATAACCATGCCGCACGCGCCGCTATACAAACGGGTAAAACTGGAATGCCCGATTATTATGATGAAGGGCTTATAGAGACACTGAGCCTGACGAGTACAGGTGCAAAACGAAAAATCACGGCTTTTCTAAAGCAGACTTCTAAACAGATTCATCTTCAAGAGATCCGTACATGTACAGCCGAAGCCGAACATGTGGAAGCCATGAACCAGTTTATTGCCGATATGGCAGAGTTTTACAACTTTATACCTGCCTATGACTTTGAAGAACTCGCCCAAGGGCATCAGTACTTTTCAGGCATAAAACTCTCAGACTTCTCACTTTACTTTAAGAGTGAAAAACTGGTGGGTATGTTTGGCTTGTGGGATCAGCATAGTATTAAGCAAACCAAGATTCTAAATTATAGTTCGACCATAGGTGTTCTTAGACCCGTTTATAACTTGCTGACGCCAATTACTAAAGGGATGCGTTTGCCTAAGCTGGGTGACTCTATCCAGTACCATGTATTGCATACGCTTATGTGTCATCCCGAAGATTTAGCTTTACATCATAAAATGCTCGAAGATGCCTATAACCAGTCAAAACAACAGGGCGTTGGTGTGGTGAGTTTTACGCTTTCTCATAAAGACCCGCGTTATAAGTTAAATCAGTTCTATAAAGGTGAGCGTTTAACGGGTATGCATGGTTTTATTAGTTATGAGGGCGACCCAAGACCAAATTTTGATAAAAACCTGATTCCCTACTTAGAAGTTGGGCGTATTTAACCCTTAGATAGTTTCGCCGTAAGTTATGAATGCGCAAAAATTTGCTCAATTCTTATGAATGTTAAATAAATTTGAGCAAATATATGCGCAAAATGGTCAATGTTCGCTAGGGCAAGAGACTTTTTAATAGTTATTTTGATTACGTTACAAAATCAAAATAACTCTTTTGGGATTTAATAAAGCTAGCGAATTTGACCCTTTAGCCCAACTTATCTTGCGCCGTTGAAACAATTAGAATGGTTTGAAGGTAATAATCAACACGTGCGTGATTATTGTCTTTATGTGAGTTATGCGCATTAAAGGCTGCATCATGAAGTTTCACCACTCGAGCGATCGGATTTGAACTACAACGAATTAAATATTCTCTGCGTGTTTCATCTTCTCGTTTAGTTAATGCATCGACGGCATCGCGGATTTCTTTTCCAAATAGGCTTTCGATTTTGTCTAGCGTAAGAGGCGTGTCTTCAACACTATCGTGGAGAAGGGCGGTAATAATGTAGATTTCTGAAAATTGATGCTCGATTAATGAATTGACCACACCTTTAATATGGTACTCAAAGTAATCATGAGGGCCATACTTTTGACCTTTATGAGATTCTTTAGACAATGTCTCTGCGAGTTCAACTTGATTTTGAGTCATTTTTTGCTCTTATCACTTTAAGTATATGACGCGGCCTAATGGGTGAGATTAGTCGCTTAGGTCATAATTTTATACTGAATACTTATATTAGGCATAAGAGTAATTGCTCACTTTTATTAATTCATTCTTTGTTGATGTGAACCAAACCAGTCTTTAAGTTTTTGAAATTTTAAACTTTAACTTAATGATATAAAAGTAGATTGTAAATATTACTTAAGAGTTCCCTTAATTATCTAATTAAATGAAAAATAATAACTATTTAAATAATTTCTAGCCAATTTCACATTGACAGCTCAAATATTGGAGATTACCATTTGCGGGCTGGCCTACATTGCCAGACGGTCGTCGCAGACCGTATTAAGACCGCATCAGGATTATTTCTTCTGAGGAATAGTTTTGTGCGAAAACTCCCAGTCTCCTCCCGTAGCGGTAGGACGGGAGAGGGACACCCTCGGGTGTGCTGGATGTCTTAACCAGTCTGCGAACCCTCTTCCGTTCTGCCACCATAAAACTTATGCTCTGGCAGAACTCCATATATAAGGAGTTGGTTTTGCGCATCCAGTATTTCTTGGCAACCTTTGCCAAAAGCTATAACAACACAGCTTAAAACATTTAACGCAGCTTGATCGCCGTAAGGCTTTTTCAGGCTTTAGCTCGTTATTACTTAAAACTTCATCAACAACTAAAACTTGAGATGTGCTCGGCACAGTCTTTACGGCTTTGCTACGCCTTTTTTTCACCTTTAGAAAAGTGGAAGGCATTTATATCTCATTTATATACAACAAAAATTTAATTTATAACGGTAAAAATATGCAAAATTTAACTCTCCCAACACGTGCATTAAAAGTCGTAAATAAATCAATTGAGCTGTTTCACTACAACGGGTTTCATATTGTCGGCGTGGACAGACTTGTGAAAGAGTCTGGTATTCCAAAAATGACCTTTTATACCTACTTTCAATCTAAAGAACGCTTTATTGAAATTTGCTTAATCGTGCAAAAAGAACGACTCCAAGAAAAAGTAGTCTCTATGGTCGAATACGACTACAACACCAGCGCAGCAGATAAACTCAAAAAGCTCTATAACTTACACGCAGATATAGGCGGGCTGTATTACCTGTTGTTTAAAGCCATATTTGAAACGAAAAATAACTACCCAAACGCGTACATAACCGCCGTGAGATATAGAATATGGCTCATCAACGAAATATATAGCCAACTTAGAGCACTTAACTCCGATGTTTCCTTTACCGATGCCAAAATATTTTTATATATGATTGATGGTGCAATCATTCAGCATTTAAGTTCGGATGAAGTTGATGAAAGGGTGTTGGAGGTGTTTTTGAGGGGGATGGGGTGTAAATAATTTTAAGTAGGCGGCTTCAAGCAACTATAAGCGTTATACCTTTTGTGCTAAAGCTCTATAATGGGCTTTTCCACAATTTTAACTAATAAAACTCTCACTTTAAAAACTATATATTTTATTCTTTAACAAGAGAAATAGTACTCACACCATACTTATCCTTTTTAAAATATAATTGTGCAATATGATTTTTGTTTTTTAAAATTAAGTGATTTCTTATTACAGGTAAGTATTTTTTATGAGAAACATGCGTATTGCTCATATCGGCAAGGGTGCCAGCTATCATATCTGGTATTCTATTCAAGTTATCAGTAATAGGTGTTGATTTACTATCATGTTGAATAAAAATAATTTTATTATTAGTTTTTATGAATGAATGGAGCGATGCGTGAATCATACTGAATATTAAGGGCATACTTAAGTTTTTTTGCTCAAAATTTATTAGGCTATCTCTATCTGAGATCCAAATAAATGAAAGTTTTTTATTTTCATGAGCTTGTGATATTAGAA
>NZ_JBIUCP010000071.1:0-10924 GCF_044538765.1 Acinetobacter sp. ABJ-A23_2 | reverse complement strand
TAATGAGCTATGTTTAATAAATTTTAATAAAATTGTGATGCATTTCACATAAAAATACATATAATACAGAAAATTTTGATTTATTAAGTTTATGTTAAAAGTAACTGCTGCTTTATTAATATTGGGAAGTTTTGCTTGCTATCTCCTGTTGGGAAATGAAGAAAAAACTGAGACCAAAAGTTCACACATGCTTAAAGAAGCTCAGCAATCGATTAAGAATGCTGAACTATCTATTCAAAAAGCAAAACGAAATATTCCCACTGCATCGTATCAATAACTGAGCCAATAAAGATTATTGTTTATTAAATAATCTTTTGACTGAAATTTTATTAAGATGTAAGCGCTGTAAAGAGACAAATGCATGAGAATGAAGTTTATTGCATATGACCCTAACTCTGGTGAAAAACTAAGCTTGAAAGAGCATATTCATCACATGGATAAATACACAACTTATGTTTTTTTTAGTGATGAAAAAGACAACATGGTATTTAACCCGCAGAAAAAACAGATATTTGAAATCAGTCAATATACTTCAAACATGATGGTTGAAATTTCAAGAAAGTTATACTACTTAATTGGTGAATATTAGTTCATCTTTTATAGATCAGCACGAATATAAGTCATCGTTCTTAGTGATGACTTAATGCACTATGTGTCAGTCTATAGATACTTTAGTATAATAGTCGGAATTATGTTTTTATCTTATACTCTTCTCAAATATTGTATGAAATACAAATAATTATTATTACTGCTTAAATCCTGAAATGAGGTAAGGTAATCATTTGCTCATCAATTATTACCTTACCGATCTATTGCAAGAGTAAATAATAATTCTCTTGTTTTTGTGATTAGGCAGAGTAGACGAGATATAAGACTAGATTTTTTAAATACTTTTTATAGTGGAATAGTATATTAATTTAAGAGTCTAAAAAATTTAATCAATAACCTAATGACTGGTTATTGAAACAGTTCACAGTCCGCATTCTTCCCCAAGGTGCGGACTTTTTTTATCCATGAAATGATTAAATAAAGACCTATACTTATTTCTAAAACTTATCTTATTCAAATACTTTATTTATTTTTATGATGATTTTTTTATTTATTGATTTCAAATATTTTTTTAGTTGAGTCGAACTTATGTTCATCTCTTAACGTGTTAAAACAAAACCTATTATTTTATTATTTTCTTTTCTATGTCAGAATTATTAAATACTTCATTTTCATAGTTTGGCTTTGTCCATTCTCTTCTCGCATTTTTGCAGGTACTCCCTATGTTTTACCATTTTTATTCATCACTACATTTATTCATGCTATTTCCCAAAAATATCAATTAATAAAATTATAAATCTAAAAGGGAATAGATAAGATGAATTTAGAAGTGCGTTGGGTAGAGGATCTCCTCACATTAGAACGTGAACGCTCAATCTCAAAAGCAGCAGAGAAAAGATTTATTAGTCAGTCTGCATTTACTCGAAGAATTCAGCAAATTGAAGAAATGATTGGCGCGGAAGTCATCATTAGAAACAACAAGAACAATATCGAATTTACCGACATTGGACGAATTTTGTTAGTCATGTCTAAAAACATTGAAAAGCAGGTAGAGGAGACCGCAAAACTCATCAAAAATATTAAAAATGAAACTGAATCTACCATTCGTTTCTGTGTTGTTCATTCATTAGCTTCAGGTTTTTTAACAACATTTTTAAAGAAATTTCCTACTCTTATTCGTGATTTAAAAATTGAAATTGTCGCAACGAATAGTGGAGAAGGTCTGTCTTTGTTAAAAGAAGGTGCCTGTGATTTCATGATTTGCTATGCGGATAAAAGCAATATTAGAAAAGTTGGAGATGATATTTTAAGTGGTATTAAAATTGCTGAAACAGTTATTGTTCCTGTTTCTGCCACTGAGCCTGACCATAGTCCTAAACATACAATACAAAGTAATTTTGCTTTGCTTGCCTATAGCAAACACGCTTACTTAAGAAAACTGGTAGACCAACTGATAGAAGGTAAACTGGTTTATAAAACGTTATATGAAACGGATAATGCGACTAACTTAAAAGAACTGGTTTTACAGGGTTTAGGGGTTGCATGGATTCCGAAAATTAACGTTGAAGAAGATCTTGCAGCTGGAAAATTGGTTATTTTAGATCAGCAAGAATATTGCCTTGCTCAAGATATTTATATCTTCAAAAATAATTTGAGTGATAATAAATCGGTACAACAAATATGGAATGGTTTTAAAGCCCAGCAAGAACAATAACGCATACTCATTCGCAAGATGAAGTACACGATATTTATATATAAATTAATCAAATAAGTAGATTATGCTTGGGTCTTTACGATGAAAGGCATTATAAAGCATTGCCCCTCGTCTAAGTTCTTTGCTAATTTAGAGTAAATTTCAATAAGTCGAAAGTAGGGTATAGAAATTTTTCTATTATTTATGCCTGCTTTTGACTTATTTCACTGGATTATTGAGTCCAAGCGGAGACAATTTTGTTTGATCTAGACAGTAGATTATTAAATATTTTTTATCATATTTATCGGTTCAAAAGTGTTTCAATGGCTGCAGATGCTATTGGTTTAACACAGCCGAGTGTAAGTAACGGTCTAAACAAAATTCGCCAACATTTTAATGATCCTTTGTTTATTCGAGTTGGAAATGAAATGATTCCGACCGAACTTGCAAAGCAGATTTTCCCTCTTATTAGTGAAGTTATTGATAAAGTTGAAAGTATTAATAACTTTAATGTGAACTTTGATCCATTAACCTCAGATCAGCTATTTACTATAGCAATGACTGATGTATCACATTTGGTTTTATTGCCTCAGTTAACCAACTATTTAAAAGAAAAAGCACCTCTTATTCGTTTAAATATTAGACCGATTACGCCAGAAACCAGCTATCAAATGGCAAATGGCGAAATTGATTTGGCAATAGGTTTCTTGCCCCAATTAGAAGAAGGTTTTTATCAACAGAAGTTTTTCCGTCAACACTATGTCGTGATTAGCTCAAAAAGCCACCCGCGTTTAGACCCGAATAACTTTACTTTAGAAGATTATATGCGTGAATATCATATCGATATTGATGCAGGGATTGGGCATTATCACATTAAAAATGAGCTGCAAAATAAAGGGTTGGATCGAAACATTTTAATTCGCTTACCAAGTTATTTAGGAGTGGGATTGGTCGTTCAGGAAACAGATGCAATTGCCACTGTTCCATATTATTTAAGCCAAGTTTTATTGGTTAGAGAGAATTTACAGATTTTACCTGCACCGCTTGATTTTCCAACTTATGACGTTAAGCAACATTGGCATATGTCTTGTCACCATAAGAGTAGCCATAAATGGTTCCGTCAAACTTGCTATGAGCTATTTAAAACAGCTTAAGAATTTTATTTATAAAAAAAGAAGATGTAAGAAAAGTCCTTACATCTTCTTTTATTTTTTAATTAGATTTCAATTGCAACAGCAGTTGCTTCACCGCCACCAATACATAGGGCAGCAACACCTTTCTTTTTACCTAAGCGTTTTAATGCATAAATGAGAGAAAGGATAATTCTTGAACCCGTAGCGCCAATTGGATGGCCTAAAGCACAAGCGCCACCATGTACGTTCACTTTAGCTTCATCAATTCCTAGCTCATGAATTGGTGCCATTGCTACCATTGCAAAAGCTTCATTAATTTCCCAAGCATCTACTTCATCAACTGACCAGCCAGCACGCTCAAGCACTTTTTGAATTGCACTAATTGGAGCAATGGTAAATTCACTCGGATGTTGTGAGTGAGTTGAAGTTGCAACAATTTTCGCCAAAGTATTTAAACCATGGCTTTGAGCATATTCTTCAGTAGTAAGTACTAATGCAGCAGCACCATCAGAAATTGAGCTTGAGTTTGCAGCTGTAATTGTACCGTCCTTACTAAAAGCGGGACGTAGGGTCGGAATTTTCTCAAGATTTGCTTTTAATGGTTGCTCATCTTGATCAACAACTTCCACGCCTTTACGTGTTTTTACTTCAACGGGAACGATCTCTTCTTTGAAGTAACCTTCTGTAATGGCAGTTTGTGCTTTTTTAAGTGAAGAAATCGCAAAGTTATCCATTTGCTCACGGGTAAAGCCTTTGGTGTTTGCCATATCTTGAGCAAATGAACCCATTAAACGACCTGTTTCAGCATCTTCAAGACCATCTAAAAACATATGGTCTTTAATTTCACCGTGGCCCATACGGTAACCACCGCGAGCTTTCGGCAAAATATAAGGTGCATTGGTCATAGATTCCATACCACCCGCCACAATGATATTGGCACTGCCTGCTTTTAAAGTATCTGATGCCATTAATACAGCTTTCATTGCAGAGCCACAAAGTTTATTAATGGTGACAGCTCCGACATGATCAGGTACACCTGCTTTACGCATAGCTTGTCGAGCAGGGCCTTGGCCAATACCTGCACTGAGTACGCAACCGAAAATCACTTCATCTACTTGTTCAGGTTTAACACCTGCACGTTGGATCGACTCACGGATGACAGCAGCACCAAGTTCTGGTGCAGTTAGAGAAGATAAACTACCCTGAAAACCACCCATTGCAGTACGGCTACCTGAAACTATAACTATTGAACTCATCTTAATATCTCTTATTGGTGTATTTGCTAAATTTGCCTTTAGCCTAAACCAAAGGCGCCACTAAATTAAAAAGTTGGAGGGGTGTAACTGAGTGTTCTTCCAAAGAACCACAGCAAGAATAAAACTAATGGAAAATGCACAACGAGCTGAGTCACTGTAAACCCAATCACATCTTTTGCTTTTAGCTTTAAAATGCCTAACATTGGAAGCATAAAAAATGGATTGATTAAGTTTGGTAAAGCTTCGGCTGCATTATAAATTTGTACAGACCAGCCCAAATGAACCTTTAAATCATTTGCTGCTTGCATAACATATGGGGCTTCAATAATCCATTTTCCACCACCTGACGGTACAAAGAATCCAAGTACAGCAGAGTAAACTCCCATCACAATCGCAAAGGTTTCTTTTGATGCGATTGAAACAAAAAACTCGGCAACATAATGAGACAGCGATAAATCCTGACTGTTTAAAGCTTGCGTCATAATAAAGGCGATACTTCCGTAAAGTGGAAATTGAATTAAGATTCCTGATACAGCCGGAACTGCTTTTGCAACAGCATTTAAGAAGTTCCGTGGTGTGCCATGTAAAGCTAACCCAAGCATTAAAAACACGAAGTTGTAGGTGTTGAGACTTGAAATGGCAATGATGGGATTGCTTTTTGAAAATTCAAAAAACATCCAGATTAAGCCTAATGCCACTACAATGATCGTTAAAATAGGCGAGTTTTCTAACCAATCGCCCGGACGATTAGTTTTCTCCTCATGTGGCTTGTCTTCTTCAAACTGAACATCAAAACTATCAATCGTTTTAACATTATTGCCTTTTGGGGCTGAAAAATATGCAATAGCGATTGAAACAATCACTAAAATAATGGTCATCGCAATTGATTGCCAAAGGAAAATCGTTTCGGTAAATGGAATAACACCAGTCAGGTTGTAAATTGACTCAGGTAAGCTACTTTTATTTGCCTGAAGCTGTGCTGCCGAAGAGCTGATTCCTAGTGCCCAAGTTGCACCCATACCAATGATTGCTGCCGCAGCTGCTGCGCGGTAATCCATATTCAGCTCTTTACGTTTTGCTAAAGCAATTACCAAAAGCGCTGTAAGAATTGTGCTAACAGCCCAATTGACCAATGAAATTAGCAAACTAACGGTTGCTACCAAAACAATAGCACCACGACCAGAATTTGGAATACGTGCCATTTTTTGGATGAGGTATTTGACTGGCTTAGATACAGAAACGACATAACCTACAATAATGAGCATAGTCATTTGCAGGGTAAATGGAATAAGACTCCAGAAACCGTTACCGAAAGAAGTTGCCACATCGTGAATTGGGGCGCCAATACCCAAAGCGGCAATAGACACAATAATGACGCCGAGTAATGCAAAAATATATGAATCAGGAAACCATTTTTCAGACCAGTCACTAATCCGAAGAGCAAATCTTTCAAAAATTCCTTGCTGTTTTTCCATAGCTGAAAAATCCTTCTAGTTCTTATTTATAGACAGCACATCCGGTGCTTAAAAGGTTAAGACCCAAGCTCACTTTCTAACTTAAGTCTTATATTGCTTACTAAAAATTTAATTTTATGCGACTAAGGTTTTGTAAAATTCGACGCCTGTAGCAGCTTGAATCTGTTCAAGCGTGACATCTTTAGCAAGTTCAATCAGCTCTACGCCTTGCGGAGTAATATCCATTACACCTAAGTCAGTAATTACGCGGTGAACCACACCTTTACCTGTTAAAGGTAAACTACAGTTTTTCACAATTTTTGGCGTACCATCTTTTGCGCAGTGTTCCATAAGAACGACAACTTTTTGGACACCAACAACCAAGTCCATTGCACCGCCCATACCTTTGACTTTCTTGCCCGGAATCATCCAGTTCGCTAAGTCACCATTTTCAGAAACCTCCATTGCACCTAAAATTGCAATGTTGACATGACCGCCCCGGATCATGGCAAAAGATTCTGAGCTTGAGAAAAAAGCAGCGCCAGGGCGAGCAGTGACTGTTTGTTTACCAGCATTAATTAAATCAGCATCTACAGTTTCTTCAGTTGGAAACTCACCAATACCTAAGAGGCCATTTTCAGATTGAAGCCAAACATTAATATTTTCAGGAATATAGTTGGCAACTAGAGTCGGTAAGCCAATACCTAAATTGACATAAAAACCGTCTTCAAGTTCTTTTGCAGCACGTTGTGCCATTTCGTTACGTGACCAAGCCATTTTATACTGCCTCCGTGCTTAAAGTTTTATGCTCAATACGTTTCTCTGGAGATGCATTAAGCACAATGCGGTTTACATAGATACCCGGCAAATGGATTTCATCCGGATCCAATTCACCAATTTCAACAACCTGTTCAACTTCTGCGATTGTAATTTTTCCAGCCATCGCACATTCAGGGTTAAAATTTTGAGCAGTTTTACGGAATACTAAATTACCTGCTTTGTCAGCTTTATATGCTTTCACAAGAGCCACATCTGCTGTTAACGATTCTTCTAAAATGTAGTTTTTGCCATGAAAGGTACGTTCTTCTTTACCTTCAGCAATGAGAGTACCCACGCCAGTTTGAGTATAAAATGCAGGAATCCCGGCACCGCCAGCACGTAACTTTTCAGCTAAAGTACCTTGTGGTGTAAGTTCTACATCAAGTTCACCATTTAAATATTGGCGCTCAAACTCTTTGTTTTCACCAACATAAGAAGAAATCATTTTTTTGATTTGTTTGGTTTTAAGCAAAATACCTAAACCAAAATCATCTACACCTGCATTATTTGAAATACAAGTTAGACCAGTTACACCACTTTGCTTAACTGCAACAATTAGTTTTTCAGGAATTCCGCATAAACCGAAACCGCCAACAGCAAGTGTTTGATTGTCTGCAATTACATCTTTCAGTGCTGCCTCTGCATTGGCATAAACTTTATTCATTCTGTTGTTTTCCTATATCCCTTAGTAATTTAGTTTTAGCATCACATTTTGCGTTATAGAAGTTAATTTTTTTAAAGGATTAATAAGTATAATCAATGAATGGTATCAAATTTATAACAAAATATCAGTTTTACACTGGGCAAAAATTGTTAAAAAATAATCACAAGCTACTGAAAATTATAATAATTAATAAATTTATCTTAAACGTGTGCTTAATTTATCTTAAAAGACAGTCTTTAATTTTTTAAAATTTATATTGAATCAAAGCCTCGATAAATTGAGTAGAAATATTTGAAATTTCAAAATTCTTCTTATAAACAATTCCTACAGTCTTATGAATAGCTTCATCCTTTAACTCAATCAACACGTTATGTTCTTTATCAATGTGTTTTGCGAAGTGTCTTGGAATTGCACTTACCCCAATACCATAAGCCACAAAACTTGAAAGTGATGAAATTTGGTGACATTCCACTTTTAAATCGAGCGTTATATTATTTCGCAAACAATTTTGCTCAACTAAATAACGAACAATTGAAGGTTTTTGCAAAGTTACGAATGGATTTGAGCAAAGCTCATGCCATGTAATAGAAGATGATTGAGCAAGTGGGTGGGTCTTTGGCAATAGAGCCAAGAAATCTTCTTCAAATAGCGGTTTAAACTCTAAGCCTTCGGTAAGATCTGGTTCAAAGCAGATACCAAGCTCAAAAATACCATCTTGTACTTTTTCTATAATGGTCTCATTTGGAATATCGTGAATTGAAAAATTAAGATTGGGATGGACAGCTAAAAATTGATGAATGACTTCAGGCAAAATTGCGTGAGTCACAAAGGGCATAGATGCAATACTTAAAGTTCCCCGATTAAGCTTAAAGCGTTGTTTGACATCATTTTCCATTTCATCCCAATTGGCGAGTAATTTTTTAGCATAGGGAATAAGGGATTTACCTTCTTGCGTAAGCTCAACACGGCGTGTATTACGGTTAAACAATTTACCACCTAGTTCTTCTTCTAAACTTTTGATGGTAAGACTTAAGGCAGATTGGCTTAGATGTAGCTCTAAAGAAGCATTGGCATAGTTAAGTGTACGCGCAAGAGCTAAAAAAGCTTTTAGTTGTTTAAGCGTCATTTCTTACCTTTAAATTACTCAACTTACCTAGAAGAGTAATTTATACGAAAATTTGCCTAATATGATGTTTTTTGAAAAAATTATGAAAAAGAATGATCATTACCTTACTTAATAAAGTACAGGCAATGAATTTGAATATATTGAACTACTTTAGTAAGTTGTCCCAACAAAAGTCATCTCTATTATTTGCAAAATATATGAACATGCCAATTAGCTGAAAAAATAAATAGCCCATCCAAATTTTTTGAGGGGCAACTTTCAAACCCTCTAATAATATAGTTATAGAATAGATAGTGATCATGAATGTGAAAAAAAGAATATACGTAGTACTTACTATAAATTTATGTTTTGGGGCTAATTGAGGAATTTTATATCCAATCAAAATTTGCATTCCCCAATTTATAATGAGTGTAATTATAGTCAAAAGTAATTTTGGTGCATTTAAGCTTTCTAAGGAAACGTGTTCGATTAGAAAAATAGTTTGCCATAGTATAGTGCAAGAAAATATATCTACATGAAACTCGCCCTTATTTCAATTAAAATATTTGTGAAGTTTAAATTCTTTAGAACTTAATTTAAAAGATAAATGAAATTGTGCAAAGGTAAAATTGATGAATAAAAATGTTCTTGGCTTAGTGTTGATACCATTTATATTGAATGGTTGCGTTAAAAAAGCAGAAGAAAAAACTACAGAGAACGTAGAAAATACAGCAATCACAAAGGTGAAAGAATTGCCTCCAAAAGAAGAGAATGCTATTCCTGCCATGATAGCGCGCAATTTTGTTGTGAAGTTTGAACAGCCAAAAATTTGTGGGCCTAATCCAGATGTTGAGGGGATTGTATGTACTTCTAAAGAAGCTATTGCGCTTAAAAGTAATATTAATTGGATTGATCAAATAATTGATAAAGAAATCCGTAAAGATTATGCAGATGCTCTTACCCCTCCATCAGAAAAGCAAAAACAATTAAATCAAACCCAAGCTGAAGGTCTTAATAATTGGTCAGCTAGTGTAGCTTATCGTTTTAATGGACAGTTTGGTCAATATGTGCAACTTTCAAAAGTTAGCTCGGAATATTCTGGTGGAGCACATGGCATATCCACTTTTGAAGATTATGTTTTTGACTTAAAAAGTAAAAAACGGATTGGATTAAAAGATATTGTAGTCACTGGAAAAATGAATGCACTTAAAGACGAATTGTGGAAACAATATGAATATTGGTGTCAAGAAAAAGATATGGAACCCTATATTACTAAAGAAGATTTTAAAGTAAGTGAAAATTTCTACATCAATCAATCAGGTGGTATTACATTTGATTTTCAGCTTTATGAATTAGCTCCATATGCTGCAGGTCCTGTGAGTTTAGAGCTAAGTGATACAGATCAACTGATTAAATCAGATTTTTTACCACCAATGCCTGTTTTAAAAACTGAAGTGTAGAGGTTCATATTAATTTGTAAATTGCTTAAACCACCTTCGGGTGGTTTTTATTATTCTTAACTGTTAAATTTAACTCATTATTAAAGTGGATAATATCATGAAAAAAATACTTTTATTGGGTTTTGTCGTTTCTTTGGTTGGGTGTGCCACAACGCCTATTTCGACAACTATGGCAAAGCAATCACCCAAAGAACGTTTATTAGCTTATCAAGAAAATAAAGATGGTTATGCTGAAGTTGAAATCACTAGAGATACTGGCTTTCTAGGTAGCGCTTGTTATTTAAGTGTTCTCTTTCGTAATGAAACTATTGGACGTTTTGATACAGGTGAGAAAGCAACATTTTATTTACCAATAGGGCAATGGAGTATGGCAGTGGCACCTGATCCCGAAGGAAAAGGACTGTGTGCTGGATCAAGCTTTAACCCTGCCTTTGAGAAACAAAATATCAAACCAAATGTTAAAAATATTTTTCGCATAAGTTCTGGTCCATATCGTAGACCTAGATTGTTACCATTATAAATCAGATATAAGTATTGAATTTTATTGGATTACATTTATGCAGAATCAAAATAACCCAATTGTTAATAATATAGACTGATAAGTGTAAAACTGAACGTCCAATGCTAGCTGACTTTGCTACTGTAAAGCTCTTAAGTGAAATGCTTTACAGTTAATAGAACTAATATTTTGATAAAAGCCCTTATTAGGGGGCTTTTGTTTTTTATTTGATAAAGAATGTTTTAAAAAATACATTATTTAATTTTCGTTATTAAATAATATAGAGGTATTA
>NZ_JBIUCP010000070.1:0-11972 GCF_044538765.1 Acinetobacter sp. ABJ-A23_2 | reverse complement strand
AAGTATTGTATCTCTTATATTAACTATTTAATAAATAGGTATATATAAAATGAAAAATAATATATTTAAAATTGTAGTTTTGGCGGTACTTTCCACTTCCCCACTATTTTGTTATGCGAATAACACAATAATGATTAAAGGAAATATTGTTGAAGATACTTGTTCTACAATAAATGTTGAAAAAGAGTGTGCTCAAATCAATACTCTGAATACGACTATTGATACTCAATATTTAAGCAAAGATAATGTATTCAACTTAGCAAGACATACTGAAAAAATGGATACGAGTATCGAAACCATAAGTGCTAATAAAAAGGTTGTTCTCGTTAACTATCATTGATAGCTCACATCAACTAAGTCTTATTTATCTTTAATAGATAGGTATAGCTCAAGAGCGAATTTCCGATTTTCATATGGCAATCTAGCCAAAATTAAAAATTCGCTCTTTTCTCTAAAAAATGTTAAATTATTCACGTTTTTTTAAACACAAAGATAAATAGTTCTATATAATCACTTCATTAAATTTTCCTTAAAATAATTTCCCTTAATTGTATTGCTTCTTTTACAGTTGTTTTTATAGCCAGCTATTATTTAATTTTTATATTAAAAACAGTAATTTATATTAAAAATAGTATTCATTGTTGTAAATCAAATGATTAAAAATTTTTCTTATTATGGAAAAATAGTGTGATGAAGTTTGCATTTTGTTTAAAAAGTGTTAGTATCGCCGCATTACTTTTCAAGATGCCAACTTCTGGAAAAGTAACAGATTAAACTTTTATCCAGACTTTTGAGAAAACACTATGAAAAAACTTGCTTTGATCGCTGCTCTTTCAGTTGTAGGGATTGCGAACGCTCAAGCTGCTGATGGTACAATTACAATTAATGGTTTAGTAACAGACAAAACTTGTGACATCGTTACACCTGCTGGTAAAGACTTCACAGTTACTCTTCCAACTGTTTCTAAACAAACTTTAGCTGCAGCTGGTAACGTTGCTGGCCGTACTCCTTTCCAAATCAAATTAGCTAACTGTTCAGAAGGTAAAGTTGCGACTTACTTCGAACCAGGTGCAACAGTTGACTTCAATACTGGTCGTTTACTTAACCAAGACGCTACTGGTGCTAAAAACGTTAACGTTCAACTTTTAGGTAGCAACAACCAAGTAATTCCAGTTCTTGCTGCTGGTGCAAATGGCGCTCAAGCAAACTCTCAATGGGTTGACGTTGCAGCAGCTGGTAGTGCAGACCTTAACTACTATGCTGAATACTATGCAACTGGCGCTTCTACTGCTGGCAAAGTGAACACTTCTGTTCAATACACAATTATCTATCAATAATTGATGGATGGTAGGGTTTCTATATTCGTATAGAGACCCTATTTTTGTGTAACGCTTTCCCGAACTTCCTTGGTTGAGACTCCTGAAATGAAATTGAACAGTTATAATTTTTTGTTAGGTTTGGCATTTGCTTCAGCGGTAGCCGCACCTGCCTCTCATGCAGAAATTGTAATTCATGGCACTCGTGTGATTTATCCTTCGGATGCTCGCGAAGTTACGCTACAAGTTAGCAATAACGGTTCAAAACCAGCTCTTGTCCAAGCTTGGATTGATGAAGGCGACCCAAAAAGTACTCCGGATCAATCAAAAGTTCCTTTTATGATTGCTCCTCCAATTTCTCGTGTTGAAGCAACAAAAAGTCAGACTTTCCGTATCACTGCTTTACCCACTGCTTCTCAGTTAAATCAGAAGCAAGAAACTGTTTTGTGGTTAAACGTTTTGGATATTCCTCCAAGACCAACTTCAAAAAGTTCAGATACGACACCTGATAATTTTCTGCAATTAGCCATTCGCTCACGTATTAAATTCTTCTATCGTCCAGCTTCGATTAAAGATGACGCGAACTTAGCAGCAGATAAGCTTCAATGGGTTAAATCTGGTCAAAACTTAACGGTAAAAAATCCAACACCTTTTCATATCACGATGACTTCTGTTTTTCAGAAAGTGGGCGATAAAAAAGTTGATTTATTACCTGAAGGGCTCATGGTTAAGCCTTTTTCTGATGCATCTGTTCAGCTTAAGAACGGCAATCTTCAGGATATGAGTTTTATTAATGTGAATGACTACGGTGGTCGAGTCGAACACTCAATAAAACTTCAATAATCAGATTTATATTTTTAATAAATTTTAAGCACCTATTATGTGAGTAGGCGGACTTAGCTATGCCAAAAAAACGGCAAGAATCTTATAAATTATTAAAACGCCATATTTGTTATTACTTGGCTTCTGGTGTTGTTACAATGACAATGCCTGTATTCGTGCACGCTGAAGAAACAGCTGCGAGTGCTCCTGTGGAAGCTGAGTTTGATTCTGCTTTTTTAATTGGCGATGCAAAAAAAGTTGATATTTCTCGCTTTAAATATGGCAACCCTGTTTTACCTGGCGAATACAACGTTGACGTATATGTAAATGGTCAATGGTTTGGTAAACGCCGTATGGTCTTTAAAGCTGTAGATCCAACGCAAAATGCGGTGACTTGCTTTACGGGAATGAATCTTCTTGAATACGGCGTAAAACAAGAGATTTTGACTAAGCATGCTCCCCTTCAAAAAGAAAATAATACTTGCTACAAAATTGAAGAATGGGTAGAAAACGCATTTTATGAGTTTGATAACTCTCGCTTACGTGTAGATATCTCAATTCCTCAAGTCGCATTACAAAAAAATGCGCAAGGTTATGTCGATCCAAGTGTATGGGATCGTGGTATTAATGCAGGCTTTTTATCTTATAGTGGTAGTGCTTATAAGACGTTTACTCATTCTAATGATCGAAGTGAAACGTCAAATGCATTTATGGGAATCACTGCCGGACTAAATTTAGGTGGCTGGCAATTACGTCATAACGGTCAGTGGCAGTGGCAAGATACCCCTACTGAAAATCAGTCTAAATCAAGTTACGAAGAAACAAGTACTTACCTACAGCGAGCATTCCCGAAATATCGTGGTGTGTTAACACTTGGGGATAGCTTTACAAACGGCGAAGTATTTGATTCTTATGGCTATCGCGGTATCGATTTCTCAAGTGATGATCGAATGTTACCGAATAGTATGCTTGGCTATGCTCCACGTATTCGTGGTAATGCTAAAACCAATGCAAAAATTGAAGTTCGCCAGCAAGGTCAACTTATTTATCAAACAACAGTAGCACCAGGTAACTTTGAAATTAATGACCTATACCCTACTGGTTTTGGTGGTGAGATTGAAGTTACTGTTATTGAAGCAAATGGTGAAGTACAAAAATTTGCCGTGCCTTATGCATCTGTTGTACAGATGTTACGTCCTGGTATGAACCGTTATTCTTTAACTGTAGGTCAATTCCGTGACCGTGATATTGATCTTAATCCGTGGGTGGTTCAGGGTAAATATCAACAAGGTATTAACAACTATTTAACAGGTTATACCGGAATTCAGGCTTCTGAAAATTATACAGCTTTATTGCTAGGTGCCGCTTTTGCAACACCTATTGGTGCAATTGCATTTGACGTTACCCACTCTGAAGCTGACTTTGAAAAGCAAGCTTCCCAGTCAGGGCAAAGTTTCCGTTTAAGTTATAGTAAGTTAATTACTCCAACCAATACGAACTTAACACTTGCTGCTTATCGCTACTCAACTGAAAACTTCTATAAATTACGTGATGCTCTTCTTATTCGTGATTTAGAAGACAAAGGCATAAATACCTATTCTGCTGGTCGCCAACGTAGTGAATTCCAAATTACCTTAAACCAAGGCCTTCCTGAGGGTTGGGGTAACTTTTATATGGTAGGTTCATGGGTTGATTATTGGAACCGTAGCGAAACGACTAAACAGTATCAAATTGGTTATAGCAACAATTACCATGGTTTAACTTATGGCTTGTCTGCGATTAACCGTCAAGTTGAATATGGTTCAAACACTCAATCACGTGATACTCAGTACTTAATGACATTGTCTTTCCCAATGAACTTCAAGAAGAACTCAGTCAATGTCAACATTACTGCATCTGAAGATAGTCGTACAGTGGGTGCGAGTGGTATGGTGGGTGATCGCTTTAGTTACGGTGCTTCTATGTCGCATCAAGACTATACAAACCCATCGTTTAACGTAAATGGTCGTTATCGTACTAACTATACAACTGTTGGTGGTTCTTATAGCGTAGCTGACTCTTATCAGCAAGCAATGGTGAGCTTAAGCGGTAGTATTGTTGCTCACTCAGAAGGTGTGTTATTTGGCCCTGAACAAGGTCAAACAATGGTACTTGTACACGCACCTGATGCAGCTGGAGCAAAAGTAAATAATACGGTTGGTCTAAGTGTAAATAAAGCAGGTTATGCGGTAGTTCCTTATGTTACTCCATACCGTCTTAATGACATTACGCTTGACCCTCAAGAAATGTCTAGCAAAGTAGAACTTGAAGAAACGAGTCAACGTATTGCTCCATTTGCTGGCGCAATTGCTAAAGTAGACTTTGCAACCAAAACTGGTTATGCGGTTTATATTAAAAGTAAAACTGTAGATGGCAACAGTCTACCGTTTGCTGCACAAGTCTTTAACCAAAAAGACGAAGCTGTAGGTATTGTTGCACAAGGTAGTATGATTTACTTACGTACCCCGCAAGCTCAAGATCGCCTCTATGTAAAATGGGGTGATGAAAGCAATGAGCGTTGTTCGGTTGAGTACAATGTAAGTAACCAGCTACAAAATAAGCAACAAAGCGTGGTAATGACGGAGGCTGTCTGCAAATGAAAAGAATATTATTAACGGGTGCTCTATTTACTGCTGGCTTTGGCGTGTATGGTGAAGCTAATGCAGCCTGTACGATAGTTAACTATAAGCCCAATGATGTTCTTATGGCGGTGGGTCGTGTCGTTGTGCGCCCTAGCGACCCAGTCGGTGCAGTTTTAAGAAAAGCAACTTTTCCTATTAGTAGTAACGGTACAGAAGCTTGGTATTGTGACTATACAGATTCAGTAATTGCTGAATTAACGCAAGCTTATCCATTAAGCTCTTTAGGCAATAGCATCTATACCACGAATATTCCGGGTATTGGTATTCGCCTGTACCGTGAAGCAGAAAATAATGCGAACTTTTCTGGTTATTACCCTTATCAACGCGGTGGAATCTCTGGTAGACGTTTTTTAGCGTCGGGTTATTTTGTGGTGGAAATCATTAAAATTGCATCACAAACAGGTTCTGGGACTTTAGTACCTGGTAGATACAGTAGCTATTATGTCCGTGGCTTTCCAGATAAACCTTTCTTAACAAGTACTGTTAATGCCAATGCGATTACGATTGCATCTTCTTCATGTGAAATACAAGGTAACATTAACAAGGTTGTACAGCTTCCTACAGTTACCAAAGCTGGTTTTAAAGGTGTGGGTTCAACTCAAGGTGAACAAACCTTTGATATGAATATTCTCTGTAATGGTGGTATTAACCCTACCGGCTATGAAGAGAAAAACCTTATTAGTTTGACCTATGACTTTACTCAAGATGGTACAAACAATCAGGTTTTAGCGAATACAGCTGCAGCTTCTGAAAAAGCAAACGGTGTTGGCGTACAGTTACTTTGGAATTATCAAAATAAAAATCAGGTTATCAAAAAAGGAGATAAGCTCGCTTTAGGTACATTGTCTTCTAACCAGACACTTCAATATAACGTACCAATGACTGCTCGCTACTACCAAACAGCAACGAATGTTTCACCTGGTAAAGTTCGTGCTATGGCAACTGTAACTATTGAATATGATTAATCATATTCAATAGTTTATAAACTCAAAAATATCAAATATTTAAAAACTAATAATAACTTTTTATCAATACTTTCTAAGAACTTAATACTTAACTTTATAGGAACATCTATGAAAAAAATAGGTATCGTTGCAGTTAGTGCAATTACATTATGCTGGGCCATGTATGAGGTATCTTCTGATAATACCAATACAACACCGCGCAATGAATCTAACCAAAAAGTTGCATCTAAAAGCATTTCATCAACTACAAAGAATGAAAAATTAGCACCTCAAATGCTTTTGGCTCAAACTACCTCCTTTAATTCTTCAGCCCCAGTCTGTAAATATAATTTTGATGCGACTCAAGAAGATTATGATTTATGGAATAGTGAACACTCTGACTATTGGTCTATGAAAATATTTCCAATAATAAGTGGGCAAAAATTTGGTTTTAAAGTGGAACCTAGGTTACAAAGTGAGTATGGCTACGTAGATTATGTAGCTACAAGTAAAATAGATAGTCCGAATTCGATTAATGAAATTGGTGATTTAACGATACCTCACACGGGTATTGTTGCATTTGAAATGGAACTTAAAATTCCAACATCAACTCTTGGGAGCTCATCACTTGGAAATTCTAGTTATTACCACTCTGGCATCGGATTTAGTGGGATAACAAATAATGGTTATACAATTAGATCCAACTATTGGTTTGATATGGGGGGGTATGACCCAGATTTTGGTGAGAATCCTGCTAGATTACACTATTATGTAGCCTACCGAATTAGTGATAACAGCGGCCCTGACAATCCATACCACAAGGGTCAAAATATAACAAATAATTCAAATGGATACCAAAGATTAGGTATATATATTAATCAGAACACTAAGCAGGTTGGCTTTATTATAAATGGTGTTGATCAGGGGTATCAATCTACGTTACCTGCTCCACTTGAGAATATACGTTTTTCTGTCTCAAGTAGTATAGGAATATATTCTAATCAATTATTTGGACAAGAGTTGTCTAACGAACTCATTACAGACCGTAATGCTCTACAGTTCAACTACCCTCAGGGTACAACTGACATGTGCGGTAATGCTATTTGAAATATAAAACTATGAAGCGTAAAAAAGGGCTGAATCACAGCCCTTTTTTTATTTCATTTAGAAATGAATGACTGTACGGATTGATTTACCTTCAAGCATTAAATCAAAAGCGGTATTAATGTCTTGTAAAGGCATGGTATGCGTTACAAAAGGTTCAAGTTGAATTTCACCTTTCATAGCATCTTCGACCATTTTTGGAAGCTGTGAACGCCCTTTCACACCACCGAAAGCAGTACCCAACCATTTACGGCCTGTCACTAACTGGAACGGACGAGTTGAAATTTCTTGGCCTGCACCCGCTACACCAATAATGACAGATTGCCCCCAACCACGATGTGCACACTCTAGGGCCGAGCGCATAACATTGACGTTACCAATACATTCAAATGAATGATCTACGCCCCAGCCTGTCATTTCTACAATGACTTGTTGAATAGGTTGATCATAATCTTTTGGATTTAAGAAATCTGTAGCACCAAACTGCTTGGCAAGTTCAAATTTATCTGGGTTAGTGTCTATTACAATAATACGCCCTGCTTTTGCCTGACGTGCACCTTGTACAACAGCTAAACCAATACCACCTAAGCCAAATACCGCAACAGAATCACCTTCTTGTACTTTCGCTGTGTTATGCACGGCGCCAATACCAGTCGTCACACCACAGCCCAGCAAGCATACTTGCTCGTGATTTGCCTCAGGATTGATCTTAGCTAAAGATACTTCGGCTACTACCGTATATTCACTAAAGGTTGAACAACCCATATAGTGGTAAATCGGCTCACCATTATATGAAAAACGTGTGGTGCCATCCGGCATAACGCCTTTACCTTGAGTGGCACGTACAGCAACACACAGGTTAGTTTTTCCAGATTTACAGAATAAGCATTCTTTACATTCTGCTGTATAAAGCGGAATAACATGATCACCCGGTTGAACGCTCGTTACACCTTCACCGACTTCAACAACCACCCCTGCACCTTCATGACCTAAAATTGCTGGGAAAACACCTTCAGGATCATCACCAGACAGTGTAAAAGCATCGGTATGGCATACACCAGTATGGGTAATCTTTATTAAAACTTCACCCGCTTGAGGTGGTGCAACATCAACTTCAACAATCTCTAAAGGTTTTCCTGGGGCAAAGGCGACAGCTGCACGAGATTTCATCTTTGGGTTTCCTTTAAATCATTCGGTATTTATAGTCGAGCAAATTAGATAATGTAACTGTAATACAAGAGTTTAATTTTGCTTAAATTAAAATTGGCTTTCATGGCAATCCATCACAGCATAGCCAGTCAGATACGTCTAAGCAAGCCCGTGTTTCAAAAAGAAGGAGCCTCTTATGTTAAGAAGCTTCTCTGATCAAATCATTTATATTAAACACTTTATATTTACTTATAGGTAAATATCCGGTGGATATGGTGTGTTATCGCTAATAGGTGTATAGAGCGTATTTTCAACAAAGAAGCCGTCTGGAGCTTGAGTAGTATCGATTGTAATCGAATCAAACATCACTTGCGGGTATGCCCAGATAAATTGCTTCATTAGACTAAGCGATAAGTTGTTTTTCATATCCCCAAAAATCCGTTGCCAGATTGGTGTGCGATATGGTTTGTTTTTGTCGAACCCATAGATATAAGCAATAGATGCATCTGGTACAAACCCCGATAAATAAGCAACTTTATTGGCAGGATAGCCTAAATCTTGAGTGGGTATTTGTGAAACAGCCTGATGGGCTAAATCTAATTTAGCCTCTAAAAGCCAATCATAGGCTTCAGTCATAATGTAATCAAAATGAGGGTATGAATAGTGTTCACTTGGATAGTTGATATAAGTTGCAAGAGTTTGTATTGGAGAACGAATAGATGGGAAAAAGATTAATGGACACACTTGGGCATTTGCATATTTTGCTTTAATCGCTGTTCGGATATCTTGGCAGGTCTGCCCTAACTTATTTCTTAACCATGTTTTAAATTCATCATACGGTGTTCCTGTTTTATTCATCGCCTCATAGATTGTTCCTAAGTCTGGTGCATATAAGCCTGTATCTGCATTAAAAGCTAACTTGGTTGGATAGTCATAGACACATGGTAAGTTTGTATCGGTGTTATACCACCACCAAGGCTCACCAATTTGCATGTTGACATCACATCCACCCGTCACCATGGTATCTGCAAACTCAATAAAAACTTTATGTAAATATGCCAAAGCATTTTGATCGCTTAAACTGAAGAAATAACTTGGAGGCTGGTAGCCTGTTTTACCCAAATTACTATTCCAGTCACGCTGTGCCCAGAACTCATTTGCTCCTAGCGAATACATTTCAAAACTTACCCCAAAAACGGGTTGCACATTTGCATTATGTAGAGCTTGGGCATATTTCTCATGCCATTTACGGGTACATGGGTTAACAACATCTTGTCCAGTCACTAAGGTGTCTGGAATCTGAAATCTATTAATATCACTTCTCCAGATCATTTCCGGATAGTGCGACATACCACAGTAATGGTTAATAAAACCGTGATATCCCAAAGCAGTCATGTTATCGACGATTCGTTGTGGATTCAGATCGTAATGGTCGTCATAGCTGGTACATAAACCATAATTATGCTGTGGTACTACCACCCGGCTTAGATTTAACTGGGCATTTACACCTGTCACGACTGAATTGGTAATTCGAATATAACCATCTTCCGCCTGACTTAAAGGCAATGATGAGTGTGCGTTATAACTACTTGTAAACGCTGAAAATGAAATTCGCTGAATATTGGTCACAGGAAAGCTATCTGTGGCCGAGAAGCCTGCTTTGACTGTATCCCAGTTAATATGAATATGGGCAGATCTTGAAGATGGGGTATTCGCGTAGTTGAACAAAACGATATATGCAATTTTATCTACCCCACTGTCGTTATAGTAAACCGTTAGAGTTGGGGTTAATGACTCATTATTTAAAACAGGCATAGAGGGTGACAGCTCAATGTCAAAGTCCCAAACCACACCCGAATAGCTATACTTGGTTTCATAAGCTAGCAATTTATGATCTTTAGAGTCGTAAGAGTCCCAACTAATACCAGCTAAGTCTGTAGTCATACGTGAGCGGAAAGATGCTTCAAAGCCATTGCCATAATTGGTAATGGCAAAAGACATGCTTTGTGGGCCATCTATTCTCCAATAGCTTGGGCTGAACCGATCAATAAGTATATTTTGAGTAATTGGATAAGGTGAAACAGTAGAATTATTTTGTACATTTTCTGAATTATTTATCATGTCATATTGCTCTTAATGGTTTTAAGAAGCTTTATATTAAATAATAATTTTATTTATATTGTTCAGATAAGTAACAATTGAGTTTAATCTATTAACAGTAGATAATTCTTATTGTCTTTAAAATAATATGAAAATAACACATTATTTTAATTCTAAAGTGGACTTTGCAATAAGGAGCAATGAATGCCAAATTTTTCTCAATTAAGGCACTTTAGAGTATTACTTATTTTTACTCCAGCGCTATCATTATTAAGTGGTTGCAACGATAACGCATTTTATAAGAATACTAAACCTACTGTTATTTCTTCTAGTATTGCAAAATCTTACCCAGAGCCAGACACGTATTTGGGTGAAAAACTTCAGCCAAATGAAAAGCTGACAGCACAACAAATATCGACAGTTATTGAAGAATCTATCCGAAAAGAATACTCATCAGGCCAAGCCTTAAGAGATGCACATCCGAAAGCACATGGCTGTGTTCGTGCCGAGTTTCATGTACTTAAAAATATTCCAACTCAACTCGCAAAAGGTGTATTTGTTCCCGATAAAAGCTATGAGGCGTGGATTCGCTTTTCGAATGCATCCAAGGATGCCTCTCAAGCGGATATTGAAAAAGATGCCCGCGGCATGGCTATAAAAGTTTTAGGTGTACCCGGCGAGAAAATTTTAGAAAGTGAAAAAGAAGCCACAACTCAAGATTTTATTATGATCAATCACCCAGTCTTTTTTGTGAATGATGGGCAAAGATATCTGTCTTTTATACATGATATTAATAGTGAAAGTACTTTTAGAAAGCTTCATATTCCGTTTGCTTTAGGACTTAAAGGAACAATGAATGCCTTAGGAGCGCGTAATTCTAAAATTTCTAATCCTTTATATGCACGTTACTGGTCTATGGTGCCTTATCAACTCGGTTTAGGTAACGACCGTCAAGCTGTTAAGTACTCTGTAAGAAATTGCTCAGCGGTGTCTACAGCTCTACCTGATCATCCAAACCATAATTTTTTAAGAGAGGCTTTAAAAGATAGCTTGCAGAAGCAAGAGGTTTGTATGGAATTTTTAATACAACCAAGAACTTCAACTCAAATGCAAGTTGAAGATGCAATGACAGAATGGAAAGAAAAAGAAGCACCTTTTTATCAAGTTGCGACTATTCGTATTCCAAAGCAAAACTTTGATACGCCTGAACAAAATCAATTTTGTGAAAATCTTTCCTTTACGCCTTGGCATGCTTTACCTGAGCATAAACCTTTGGGTGCAATAAATAGAATGCGTAAAGTTATTTACGAAAATATAAGTAAAGTCAGACATGACATGAACTCTGCAGCTCGACAAGAACCTTAGAAATCAAGTTAAATATAAAAAGAACTGCCGATAAGTAAGACAGTTCTTTTTATGCTTTTATTTATAAAAATAGCTATATGGTTAAGATCTACATATCAGTTTTTCAACAATAGAGCTGGGAATGGCTAACCTCTTTTTTATTGTGTAATCTCCTTTACTTGTATCGATAGTGATTCGATCAATGAAATCTGCTAACCATAAAATAAAATCTTCCTCACTTTTATAGTTGGGAAGCAAACTAATATCGAACCTAAAAGGTAGTTCCTCTTGAAAGTTAAGAAGAGCACCTCTGAAATCAAAAAAATTATATAAAAACTTCAACTCAGTACCCGTAATGGCTTTTTTTATTTCTATGATTAAATTATTTAAGTTTTTCAGATGATTGTTCGTGTGATCTTGTTTAATATTTTTAGAAATTTTTTGTGCTAATAGTAAGTATTTTGGCATTGCTATCTCCTTATTAATTTTTTATAAAATATGAGTATAAAATC
>NZ_JBIUCP010000007.1:0-105349 GCF_044538765.1 Acinetobacter sp. ABJ-A23_2 | reverse complement strand
TCTATAGGTATATAATTAGATAAATCTAAAATTTCTTTTATTAAAGTTTCTGCTTCTACTATTGTCTTTAAGTTATATTTATTTTTATTATTTTTTGAAGCTACTTTATCTACTAGCTCTTTTATATCCTCTTTTTCAATATCTTTTGATTTAATAATATATAAGTCTCTTTGGAAAGGGTGACTTGCATGAGGCGGGTCTAATCTGTAGCTCCAGTCTTGATTATAATTCTGCCAAGAGTTTTTAAGCTGTATATTACTCAATAAAATTTCAGGTACAGAAATATGGATATATTGTAGAGTTGGCTGTGTTTGAGTTAATTGCATGATTCATTTCCCATAAATATTATATGTTAATTTTAAATCTTGATTTTGTTCGCTCAAGTGAATTGTTTTTAGAAAAGTAATCATTTATGTTATTGTTTTTAAATAATTTTAATTGTATTTTTGATTTGTTTCTTCAAGAGAGAAGATGTTTTTGTTTTTTATTGATTTGTACATTCTGAAAGTTTATGTTATTTAAAATGGATTTTTAAATGCATTTGTAAAAATATATTGTTATGTAGGTTTGAGTAATAATAAGTATGATGAGTATTTAAAAGGTAAAAGTGCATAATAATTTATAAATATTTTAATTGATAAAATCTTTATTTAAATAATCATCTTAGTGTATTTAACTCTATTTTAATTTATATACATTTAAAAAGATTGAAACATAGCATCGGTATAAAAATATTCTAAATCTCTTATCTTAAATTTATCCGTTAAGTAAAAGCGGTAGCGACTATAATTTTAATATAGGAAGATATAACTATGGCTAATACTAGATATGAAGATCAAGATAACAATAGTTCAGGTACTTCAAATCGTGGATTTGCAAGTATGGATCCTGAAAGAGTCAGAGAAATAGCCAGTAAAGGTGGGCGTGCTGCGCATGCAAGTGGCAATGCACATGAATTTACTTCAGAAGAAGCTCGTGAAGCTGGACGAGCTGCACATGCCAGTGGTAACGCACATGAATTTACCTCAGAAGAGGCTCGTGAAGCTGGTGCTTTAAGTCATAAAAATGATGATCGTAATGGTCGTGGTCGCAGCCGTTATGACGACGACGAAGATGATGACCGCGGTCGTTCAGGTGGTCGAGGCCGTAGCCGCAGCCGTTATGATGACGACGAAGATGATGATCGTGGCGGCCGTTCAAGTGGCCGAGGTCGTGGTCGCAGCCGCGATGACGACGATGAAGATGATGATCGCGGTCGTTCAGGTGGTCGAGGCCGTAGCCGCAGCCGTTATGATGACGACGAAGATGATGATCGTGGTGGCCGTTCAGGTGGCCGAGGTCGTGGTCGCAGCCGTGATGACGACGATGAAGATGATGATCGCGGTGGCCGTTCAGGTGGTCGAGGTCGTGGCCGTAGCCGTTATGATGACGATGAAGATGATGATCGCGGCGGCCGTTCAAGTGGCCGAGGTCGTGGTCGCAGTCGTGATGACGACGATGAAGATGATCGCGGCCGTTCAGGTGGCCGTAGCCGTAGCCGTTATGATGACGATGAAGATGATGATCGCGGTGGCCGTTCAGGTGGCCGAGGACGTGGTCGCAGTCGTGATGACGACGATGAAGATGATCGCGGTCGTTCAGGTGGCCGAGGTCGTGGCCGTAGCCGTTATGACGACGACGAAGATGATGATCGTGGCCGTTCAAGTGGCCGAGGTCGTGGCCGCAGCCGTCGTGATGACGACGATGAGGATGATGATCGCGGTCGTTCAAGTGGCCGAGGACGTGGCCGTAGCCGTTATGACGATGACGAAGATGATGATCGTGGCCGTTCAAGTGGCCGAGGCCGTGGTCGCAGCCGTGATGACGACGATGAAGATGATGATCGTGGCCGTTCAAGTAGCCGAGGTCGTGGTCGTAGCCGTTATGATGACGATGACGACGATGATCGCCGTGGCCGTTCAGATGGTCGTGGACAAAACTCTCGTAATCAAAAACGCGATGCGTATGGACGCTTTACGTCTTAAGCAGACAGTTTTTGAGAATAAAGGAGGCATTATGCCTCCTTTATTTTTATGATTTTTATAAACTTATGAGTGAGTAAGGGGCTGTAAACCTTTTACAATATCTGTAAATTCTGAGCCATTTATCCAAAAAGATTTCTTTAAAAATAGTGTCGTCATAATACTTTCGGCTGCTTCACTTTCCGGATTTTCACAGAAAATTCCGTAGCTTTCGCCTAATACCGCATCATTTTCAATAAGACGGATAAAATAAGCATGTTGTTCATTTGCATAACCTAAAACTGCATCACGTTGATTTTTCATTTCGCATGTCTCCATACCAAAAAAACTGAATCTAACTCATATTTAAGTGTTCAGAATTTCATTTGATAAAAATCAAAACAGTCAGTAATAAGGACTATTTCACAATGGGTTTTGATTCTCTTCAAATTGCCATTTTCGTTTTAGCATCCCTGTTAAAAGTAAAATGGATTAAAATCTGATCATGAAATTTATTGTTATGCAAAAAAAATATTTCGTCAACTTGAAAATGTAACTTTTTCAAGTTACATTGTTTGTGTAGGATTTGAACGGTGAGATGGAGGCGGTATGCCAAAGAAAAAAGAATTCGAGCATGGCGGTGCGCGGGAAAATGCCGGCCGTAAGGCACAGTTCAATGAACCCACCAAAGTGATTCGTGTTCCTGAGTCTCAAGTTAACTTTATCAAAAATTGGTTACTGAATAATGTCAAAACCAATAATTTAACCGACTTTAACTCAAAACTTAATGTTCAACAGGTTCACCCGAATAACGATAAAATTTACCACATTCCTTTAGCAACAGAACGTGTTGCGGCAGGTTTTCCTTCGCCTGCACAAGATGATATTGAGCAAGCACTCGATTTAAATGAATATTTAATTAGAAATGAAAATGCCACGTTTATTGTCAAAGCCAATTCATTGTCCATGCTAGACGCTGGAATTGATATTAATGATCCGCTTATTGTGGACCGTAGTATTCCCGCTAAATCGGGTGATATTGTAATTGCACTCATCGACAATGATTTCACTGTTAAGCGCTTAATGATTGATAGTCAATTTAAGCCGCCTAAAGTTTGGCTAAAAGCGGAAAATCCTGATTATCAAAATATTTATATTGAAGAGGGGCAAGAACTGGTGATTTGGGGAGTGGTGACTTATAACCTCAAACGAATGAGATAAATTTTTCTTATATTTTACTATTTAAGTTACTGACCAGAAATGATGGCCAGTAACTTTTTGCTCAATGACTTTTAAATTTGCCCAATCAATAAACATGTTGCGATAACAACCATCAAGCCACCCGAAAAACGGCCAACTAATTGAGCTGCTTGTGGTCTGGTTTTCAAAATAGCTTCTGAACCATAACCCACCATTAGGTAAATAATCGCGCAGCTAATCATGTGAACAATACCAAAGGCAAGAATTTGTGTTGTCACTGACCATGAAGCAGTAGTGTCAATAAATTGAGGAAGCAGCGCTAAAAAGAGTAAGAAAACCTTCGGGTTTAAGCCACTCACATAAACGCCTTTGGTAGCCCATCTCAACCATGACTGAGCTTTTTCAGAACCAGACTCGTTCGGAGTTGGAGGGACAAGTAATAAGTTTATTCCCATCCATAACAAATAAGCAGAACCTGCAATTGTTAGGATCATCAGAGCAGTTGGATTATTTGCTACAAGCAGACCAACACCAGCTGCTACTAATAAAATCGTAATAAAGTGCCCAAATAGCATACCTGCAACAGCGGGTACGACGACTTTGCCTTTAATCCCTGCCGAAATGGCATAGGCCCAGTCTGCCCCTGGCGTAATAATAAAAAGAATGGAGACACTCCAAAATGCAATAAAAATGTTAAAAGCCATATGCTTATCTCGGCAAACTATTTTCCAAAGGTTTCACTCGTGGTTTAGAAAAAATCCCTATTTATTCGAGCTTGTTGAAAATAATATGCTCATGTATTTAGAATGTGCTTTTAAATGTTTGCTCATATCACACTCATTTGGGGTAAATTTTTCTAAATGGATCGCACAGATAAAAAGATTCTTGCTGAATTGCAATTGAATGGCCGATTATCTATTACTGAATTGGCAGAAAAAGTCGGTTTGAGCATTTCACCTTGTCATAGACGAGTGAAGGCTTTAGAAGAGTCAGGAGCTATCAAAGGTTATCGGGCAGAGCTCGACCCGAATTTAGTCGGTTTTGAATTTTCAGCGATTGTTTTTATTACGCTTAAAGAAGGCGATAAACAGGCAGTCGAGAAGTTTGAAAATGCCGTAATTGATATTCCACAAATTATTCAGGCGCAGCGATTATTTGGTGAGCCAGACTATTTGCTGCATGTGGTGGCTAAAGATTTACCTGCTTTCCAGCGTTTGTACGATGAAAAATTATCTGCTATTCCAAGTGTGCAAAGGCTCATCTCAACCATTGTAATGAAAGATGTAGTGCCTGAACGTTTATTCCCGATTGGCTAAGAATCATCAGATATAAAAAAAGAAGCTTTAAAGCTTCTTTTTTAGTTTTAAGAATATTTAAGCATCGAGTGTTTTACACAAAGAACAGATCGTACCGTTATGTTTGTGAGAGAACATAATATCTGGACGTTCATAACCTTGCTCACATACGCGGCAGTGATAAACAGTTGCTACAGGAGTACCTTCAGCATCATAACGTGGTTCTTTAATGCCGTCATCGTGTGACTTGATGTAGTATTTTCCTTTGGTTAATAAGCCCATGATTGGTGTTAATACAAAGGCAAGTACAAGTGCGATAAGCGGTGAGTAAGGCGCCAAGAAGCTACCCAGTAATCCGAAGAATGCTGCAATTGATAAGCCTGCTGATACAAGGAACGCAACCATACCGACAGGGTTTACGTTGTATAGCATGTCACGACGATATTCCGGTTCTTTCGGTGAAAGTTTTAAAACATATTTGTTGATTGAAATGTCTGTTGCGACAACCACAACCCAAGCAATCGCAAAGTTTGAATAGAATCCTAAGATTTTACCCAGTACCGCAAACATGTTGCCTTCCATTAAAGCAAGCGCAATTGCCAAGTTCACCATCACAAAGACAATACGACCCGGATAATGTTTGCTAATACGTGTGTAGGCACTTGTCCACGCAAGGGAACCAGAGTAAGCATTGGTCACATTAATTTTAATTTGAGAAATAACTACCAAAATCACTGCAAGTGTTAAAGCTGCCCAGCCCGGAAGCATGTCATGAAACGCTGCATTAAACTGTTGAACAGGTTCAGTGCTGTTTACGCCCGGTATTTTAGTGAGTAAATAGAACCCTAAAAATGCCCCAATAATTTGTTTAATTGCGCCTAAAATCACCCAACCTGGACCCGCTGAAATAACGGCTGCCCACCATGCTTTGCTATTTTCTTTCGTTTTTGCAGGCATGAAGCGTAAGTAATCAATTTGCTCACCAATTTGCATGATTAACGATAAACAAATACCAGCACCTAACATGATTGCTGCCATATCTATGGTTGCAAAACCTTCATTACCAGTGAAAGTTGCAAACTGGCTAACTAAGGTTGGTTCTTGATAAATCAGATAGGCCACAGGACCAATCATCAGAACGAGCCAAAGCGGGGTAGTCCAGACTTGTAATTTACTTAAGGCTTTCATGCCGTAAATCACCAGCGGTATGACCATAACTGTTGAGATGAGGTAACCTGCCCAAAGCGGAATACCTAAACCGAGCAATAATCCTTGCGCCATGATTGAACCTTCAAGGGCAAAGAAAATAAAGGTGAAACTGGCGAAAATGATACTGGTCAGGACCGAACCGATATAACCAAAACCTGCACCGCGGGTAATCAAGTCAAGGTCGATGTTATAGCGAGCTGCGTAGTAGGCTAAAGGAATGCCGGTTAAGAAGATAATAATCGCTGCAAATAAAATGGAGAAAACAGCATTGGTTGTTCCATAAGACATACCAATACTGGCACCAATAGAAAAGTCAGCAAGATAGGCAATACCACCAAGTGCAGTAATAGCAACAACTTTGGGACTCCAGCGCCGAAAGCTGTGTGGAGCATAACGTAAAGTATAATCTTCTAAGGTTTCATTCACTGCTTTTTGTGAATCTGCACCTTGCACAGTGTCCAGATTTGGATGTTCAGATACACTCATAACATCAATCTCCCAATCATTTTCGGTCAATCAACACAAATATTGATCATTGTTTTTTGATGGTTTTGAGTGTGTGATTTTTGGGAAAAATTGAAAATACGTTATTTTGCGTATATGTGCGTATTAGAAAAAATCGCCATGATAAATGACTTTTGGCATAAGGATTGCTGGGTTTAATGCAGCCCTATCCAAAACATGAGTGTTATGCCAGATACTTCACGTCCCCAACAAGCGCCACAACGTGTGATCAAAACACGCCGTGAATATAATATTTGGGTGGCAGATGAAAGTATCGAAGATTATGCACTCCGCTATGCACCTACCTCAGTACGAAAATGGTCGCCTTGGACGGTAACCAATACTGCAATTTCTACAGTTAGCTTTTTGGCGATGGAAGCCATTGGGGCAACCATGCTTTGGCAGTATGGCTTTAGCAATGCATTATGGGCAGCAATTGTCGTATGTACCATTATATTTTTAACCAGTTGGCCGATTAGTTACTACGCCGCAAAATATAATGTAGACGTCGATCTGCTTACTCGTGGTGCAGGTTTTGGCTACATTGGCTCGACCATTACATCTCTAATTTATGCCAGCTTTACCTTTATTTTGCTTGCGTTTGAAGCCGCAATTATGGCAATGGCACTTGAGCTTGCTTTAGGTATTCCGCAAGTTATTGGTTACTTAATTTCTGCCTTAGTGATTTTGCCTTTAGTAGTCAAAGGCATTGGTTTTATTAATAAAGTTCAGGCGATCACACAACCAATCTGGCTCTTATTGCTGTTGTTACCGTGGTTTTTTGTACTTTGGAAACAACCACAAATTTTAAGTAATAGTCTGCATTTTGTTGGGGCAGTTTCAAACTCAACTGATTTTAATCTGTATTACTTTGGTGCGGCGTGCACTCTTATTTTTTCATTTGTGATCCAAATTGGTGAGCAAGCCGACTATTTACGTTTCTTACCGCAAAAAGAAAAGAACAGAACTGCATGGCGTTTTGCCGTTTTTCTAGGTGGTCCGTCATGGATTATTTTCGGATTTCTAAAAGTTTTGATGGGCATGCTGCTGATGGTGTTGGCTTTTCAGCTGTTTATTCCTGTCTCTGAACTAGACAATCCGACTTATTTATATTGGGTTGCCTATCAACAATTTATTCCAAATCCTCAGCTTGCTTTAATTCTCACATTAGCACTGGTTTGCTTGGCGCAAATTAAAATTAATATGACCAATGCATACGCTGGTTCACTGGCATGGTCCAACTTTTTTGCCCGCTTGACTCATAGTCATCCGGGGCGAATTGTCTGGCTTCTTTTTAACGTGTTTATTGCCATTGTTTTGATGGAAATGGGAATTAGCCATGCGGTTGAACGCATTTTGGGGCTATATAGCAATATTGCTTTGGCATGGATTGGTGCTGTTGTTGCCGATTTAATTATCTGTAAACCTTTAGGTTTAAGCCCGAAGGGAATTGAATTTCGCCGTGCTTATTTATACGACATTAACCCCGTAGGTGTGGGCGCCTTACTGATTGCCTCAGTGTTATCGATGCTGAGTTATTTGGGCTTTTTCGGTCTCATGGCAAAAGGATTGGCGAGTTTTATTGCTTTGGGGAGTGCGGTGTTATGTGTTCCTGTTATTGCTTACTTAACTAAAGGCAAATATTACATTGCACGCCAGCCTGAAAAAATTCAGGCAACTTCAGTTGCTAACTGTGTCGTGTGTGAAAGGGACTATGAACTTGCTGATATGGCGGGTTGCCCAGCCTATAACGGTACGATTTGCTCTTTATGCTGCTCACTTGAGGCACGTTGCCACGATTTATGTAAACCCGATGCACGTTGGTCGGTACAGCTCAAAAAAGCCATTTGGCATTATTTACCAGAACGCTGGGCTAGCCGTTTAAATAGCAGGGTCAGTTTGTATTTATTGCTGACTTTGGGGCTGTCGATCGTTTTGGCAGTGAGTTTAAGTCTGGTTTATATCCAGCAAAAAACCTACTTAGAAACCATTAATACCGCAGCCGTTCCACAGCTCTTTACACTGTTTGTGAAAATTTACACTATTCTATTTTTATTGATGAGTGTTGCTGCATGGTGGCTCGTCTTAAACGATGAAAGCCGTCGTAATGCCGAAATCGAAACGCATCAGCAAACAGCATTATTGATTGATGAAATTGCTGCCCATGAAGTCACTTCAAAAGACTTACAAGATGCCAGAATAGCAGCAGAACGGGCCAATGACGCAAAAAGCCGTTATGTCATTGGCATTAGCCACGAACTAAGAACACCTCTAAATAGTATTTTAGGCTATAGCCAATTACTTCAAAAACAAGAACAGCTTTCAGAACAAGGCAAAATGGCGCTCGGGGTGATTAGCCGTAGTGGACAGCATTTGACTTCACTGATTGATGGTTTACTAGATTTAGCACGAATTGAAACAGGCAAAATTTCTTTAAATGTAGTAGACGTTCATTTCCCCAATTTTATTGAACAAATTATTCAAATGTTTCAGCCACAGTTTGAACAGAAGAATTTACAGTTTATTTATGAAATTGGAGAGAACCTACCGCACTATGTCCGTACCGACAAAAAACGCTTAGAGCAAGTGCTCATCAATTTGCTGGGCAATGCTTTAAAGTTTACGACGAGCGGCACAATTACTTTGAAAGTCGAGTATCGTTTTCAAACGGCTTATTTTGAAATTAGAGATACAGGCTGTGGTATTGCCGAGGCCGATTTAGAGCGAATATTTAACCCGTTTGAACGGGGCAGTAATGTGGTTCAAGGTGGGTTTACCGGAACAGGACTCGGATTACCCATTGTAAAATTATTAGTCGATTTACTCGGCGGCCAACTATCTGTGACTAGTCAGCTCAATCAGGGTTCACAATTTAAGATTAAGTTTTACTTACCTTCAAAAGAAGTAGTTCATCCAATTTCTAATGTTTACTCCAACCAAATCACAGGCTATCAAGGCGAGCGAAAACGAATTTTGGTTGTCGATAATGAAGCTGTGGACCGAGGCCTAGTCGCTAATTTTCTCAAACCTTTGGGATTTATGATTGAAGAAGCCGAGTCGGGCATTGATTGTTTAAGACGTGTACCTATTTTTCAGCCGAACCTGATTTTGATGGATTTAAATATGCCTCTGATGGGCGGTTGGGAAACTGCGCGGTTATTACGTCAGAATAATATTACTAATGTGCCGATCTTAATTATTTCAGCCAATGCAGGAGAGCGCGAAGTCAATCCACAAGATGCCGTCTTAAGTGAAGACTTTATGCTAAAACCAATCGATCTCAATTTATTGCTGAGTAAAATTGGAGACAAGTTGGGCTTGGTGTGGATTGATTCCAAATCAGAGACACTCCTTGAAAATAATGAAGTTCAAACACTCGATTTAAATATATATAAGCAAGAGCAAGCTGCTGTTCATACACCAGTCAAACAACTGGAAAATAATGATCTGCTTGATTTACCGCAAAGCTTGCAACAGTTAAATGATTTAATTGGACAGGGGTACATTCGTGGAATTCAACAGACTTTAATGCAATGCCGGCAAAATTTTCCGGAGCATGATGAGTTATGGGAACAGCTGGAACAGGCTATTCGAAAGTTTGATTTAAAACACGCGCAACGATTGATTCAGGATAAGCAATGAGTACGCAACATGTTTCTTTTCAGCAAGCTTCGCCAAACGAGCAGGCTGTTATTCTGATTGTGGATGATGTGCCGGAAAATCTAGGCTTGTTACATGAAAGTCTGGATCAGGCAGGTTATCGCGTGCTTGTCACAACCGATGGATTGAGTGCAATTGAAATTGCACACCGATGCTTACCGGATATGATTTTGCTTGATGGCAATATGCCGCATATGGACGGTTTTGAAAGTTGCATACAGCTTAAAGCGAGTCCAATTACGCAGTTTATTCCCGTTATTTTTATGACAGGTTTGTCTGAGACAGAGCATATTGTGCGTGGTTTTCAGGTCGGTGGGGTGGACTATGTAACCAAACCTTTGAATATTGAAGAAGTATTAGCAAGGGTAAAAACACATTTGGCACATGCCAAACTATTGCAGCAACAAAAACAGGTGATTGATGCAACGGAAACAGCCATTCTTGCGCTAGATGTTCACGGTAAAATTGTGTGGAAAACCCAAAAGGCTAGTGATCTACTAAATCAATATTTACCTGAATTAGACGGTTTTGAAGCAGGCTTAAAAGCTTGGTTTTCAGATTTGGAACATGAAAAAGACCCAAAAAAATTAACCAGCTGTTCTTATTCGACACCATCTCAGCAATTACAGCTTTTATTGCTTACACCGTGGGAAAGTGAGCCAAGTGTGGCAAAAAATTATCTGATACAAATCAAGACTTCTACGCCAGCTTTAGAAATGGCTGATATTTTGAAATATTGCCCGCAGTTGACTCAACGTGAGGCAGAAGTCATGCACTGGTTGTTGTTAGGAAAAACCAATAAAGACATTGCAGAAATTTTGGAGCTGAGTCCACGGACAGTGAATAAACATTTAGAGCATGTTTTTGAAAAACTTTGCGTTGAAAACCGAACTGCTGCGGTGGCGCATATTAATAGCTTGGTGCAAGAGTTTCACTAATTTAAGTGAAGATTGTATTTAAAAAGCATACAGACTCGCTGCTAAAAATAGGCTATTTTTTTACAGTTAAATTTGTTCTTATAGATAAAGATTATACAAAGTCATTTTTAAATAAATACGATTTGTAATATGAGGAATTCATTGTGAATATTCAACAAAAAGATGATACAAAACACGGCAGCTTTAGTTTACTTGATGGTGAAACTGTTGCAGGCGAAATGACTTATACATGGGCAGGCGAAAGCATGCTAATTATTGATGCCACAGATGTAAACGAAAATTATCGTGGACAAGGCGTAGGTCGCCAATTACTTGATGCTTTGGTAGCTTTTGTTCGTGAAAAAGACGTAAAAGTAATTCCGCTTTGCCCATATGCTAAATCGGTTTTTGATAAAGACCCAAGTATTGGTGATGTACTTAGAAAATAAGCAATAAATTGAAAATCATTTAATAAAAATCGGGCATTGGTGTCCGATTTTTTATTGATTTTATTATTCATCTTTGTTTTAGTGAATATGTTTTAAGCAGTTGTATCCAACTGATTTGAAGGTTTTCGATTGCCAGTTCGAATTTATCAAACTTATAGAAAAGCTTATCTAATAAAAATAGTTTTAGACCAATTGGGAAAAAAATAAACTCGTTACACAAATATTTAATGGCTGATGAAAGCTAAATATTTATAACGTTTTAATATTATTTGTTGGAATTTTCCTTGAACTGGCAGTATATCCATAGTGTGTTGCCGCAATTTTTCTCTGCAACTTTGACCACGCTGAAAATCTCAATTATCAGCATTATTTTGGCGATTATTGTAGGGCTGATTTGCAGCATTTTAATCACATATCGCGTGCGGGTGCTAAATAGAATTGCCCAGTTCTATATTGAGTTATCTCGAAATACCCCTTTATTAATTCAACTGTTCTTTTTGTATTACGGTTTGCCAAAACTCGGTATCAAAATCGATGGTTTCACTTGCGGTGTGATCGGACTGACTTTTTTAGGTGGAAGCTATATGGCCGAAGCTTTCCGAGCCGGTTTGCAATCTGTTGCAAAAGGGCAGATTGACTCTGCAAAAAGTATTGGTCTACAACCGATTCAAATTTTTAGATATGTCATTTTCCCTCAAGCGCTTGCCATTTCAATTCCGGCAATAGGGGCAAATTGCCTATTTCTAATTAAAGAAAGTTCTGTGGTGAGTGCCATTGCTGTTGTTGAGCTGCTTTTTGTCACCAAAGACTTAATTGGTATGGACTATAAAACCACCGAAGCTTTGTTCTTACTTATCATGGCTTATCTGATTATTTTATTGCCCGTGTCTATTTTAACCAGTTATCTGGAGCACAGAAGTCGGAAGGTGAGCCATGGAACTTGATTATCTATTTCAAGCGAGTCACCTCGAACGTTTAATGTGGGGACTTTGGGCAACTGCAAAAATTGCTTTTATTTCGGTGTTTTTTTCTGCAATTTTTGGCACAGTTTTCGGCGTCATTATGACTTCTAAAAACATTGTCGTTAAAGCGCTGTGCCGTCTGTATTTAGAAGCTATTCGAATCATTCCAATTTTAGTTTTGCTATTTGTGTTTTATTTCGGCTTTGCGACATGGTTTAACTGGCAGTTTTCAGCAATGTGGGTGTGCGTTGTTGTATTTGTTTTATGGGGTACGGCAGAAATGGGCGATTTGGTTCGTGCAGCCATTACTTCGATTGATCAGCATCAACGCGATTCGGCCTATGCGCTCGGACTTACCCACGTTCAAGCTTTGATCTACGTCATTTTTCCGCAAAGTCTAAAACGAGTAACACCAGGCGCGATTAATTTGTTTACTCGAATGGTGAAAACCAGCTCTTTGGCAGTCCTGATTGGTGTGGTTGAGGTCATTAAAGTTGGCCAGCAAATTATTGAAAATTCGCTGTTGACCGTGCCGAGCGCTTCTCTTTGGATTTATGGCTTTATTTTTATTTTGTATTTTCTGATTTGCTATCCCTTATCTCGTTTGGCAGCACATTTAGAAAAGGTCTGGGAGTAATTATGCCTTTGTTATCGATACAACAATTACAGAAATCATTTGCACAAAGTCATATTTTACAGGGCATTGATCTGGATGTAGAACAAGGAGAGGTGGTTGTTATTTTAGGTCCATCGGGCTGTGGTAAAAGTACCTTATTGCGCTGTATTAACGGCTTAGAACCGATTCAGGGTGGCGAGATTCGTTTAACTGGCTCAGGTGTGCTCGGTAAAGATGTGGACTGGACTAATGCTCGTCAAAAAATTGGCATGGTTTTTCAAAACTATGAGCTATTTGGGCATATGAACGTCATTGACAACATCTTGCTCGGACCACTCAAAGTACAAAAACGCCACCGCGATGAAGCAGAACAAGTAGCAGATGAGTTGCTAAAGCGAGTGGGACTGTTTGAGCGAAAACTTGATTATCCACGACAACTTTCTGGTGGACAAAAACAGCGTATTGCCATTGTCCGTTCATTGGTCATGCAACCTCAGGTGATTTTACTTGATGAAATTACCGCTGCGCTTGACCCAGAAATGGTTAGGGAAGTGCTCGATGTAGTACTGAAATTGGCGAATGAAGGAATGACCATGTTGATTGTGACACATGAGATGTCCTTTGCCCGTAAGGTTGCTGACCGCATTATTTTTATGGATAAGGGCAAGATTATTGAACAGGCTTCACCAGAAGAATTTTTTGAACAGCCGAAAACAGAACGAGCGAAAGCTTTCTTAAATATTTTGTCGTACTAAATTTTTATTATTTGAATCATGAGGAAGTGAATGTTTAAACGTAATTCAATAAAAATATTAAGCAGTTTTGCTGTTGCTGGGGTTTTATTAACTGCATGTAGTAAAACACCATCAACTGAACAGGCAAGTAATGCTCAAGAAGACCATTCTTTAGAACAAGTCAAAAAAAATGGGGTTCTACGCGTTGCCGTTTTTGCAGATGATCCGCCGTTTGGTTATGTAGATAGTGCGGGGAATAATCAGGGCTTTGATGTGGCTCTAGCAAAAAGGGTGACCAAAGACTTGCTTGGTGATGAAAAGAAAGTTGAGTTTATTGTGACTGAAGCTTCAAATCGGGTGGAGTTTTTAAAATCGAACCGTGCCGATGTGGTGTTCGCGACATTTACAGTAACGCCAGAACGTAAGGAAGTTGTAGATTTTGCTGAACCTTATTTAAAAGGTGCTTTTGGGATTGTCTCGCCTAAAGCCAAGCCGATTACCGACATTGCTCAATTAGAAGGTAAGACCTTAATTGTAAATAAAGGCACAAGTTCGGATACCTACTTTACCAAGCATTATCCAAAAGTGAATTTACTCAAGTTTGAAAGAAACTCGGATGCCTTTAAAGCCTTAACAGATGGTCGTGGTGACGCGATTTCACAAGATAGTACCTATGCTTTGGCATGGGCCGCGAAAAACCCAAGTTATGTTGCAGGTATTCAGTCTATTGGTGATCAAGAGTTTATTGCACCAGCAGTTAAAAAGGGCAATACCCAATTATTGAATTGGCTCAATACTGAAATTAAGCAGCTCAGAACAAGCGGTGAAATCAAGAAAATTTATGATGAAACCTTGAAGCCAATTTACGGTGACTCGGTCAATCCGAATGTGTTTTTAGATGTAGGTCAATAATTTTCGATATCACTAGAGCAGTGCCTAAAAGTAGGCGCTGCGATTCTAAATAAGACTTTTACAAGAACGAGAGGGTGAAATAATGACAACATTAACATTTCAAAACGTAAAGCATATTTTAGCTGCGTCTTTACTGAGTTTAGGTTTGGTTGCATGTGACAAAGGAACTCAGTCTACTGAAAAAACGGCTGATACCACACAAACTACGTCAAGTATTGAACAGATCAAAAAGAATGGTGTGGTACGAATTGGCGTATTTAGTGATAAACCGCCATTTGGATATTTAGATGCTCAAGGTAAAAATCAAGGTTTTGATGTAGAAATTGCTAAGCATGTTGCGAAAGATCTACTGGGTGATGAAAACAAAGTTGAGTTTGTTTTAACTGAAGCGGCTAACCGTGTTGAATATTTAAAAGCAAATAAAGTAGATATTATTTTTGCCAACTTTACTGTTACGCCAGAACGTAAGGAAGTTGTCGATTTTGCTAAGCCTTACCTAAAAGTGGCACTAGGTGTGGTTTCTCCTAAAAGCCATCCGATTACCGATGTGGCTCAACTTAAAGATAAAACTTTATTGGTAAACAAAGGTACAACGGCTGATTCATTCTTCACCAAGACTCATCCTGAAATTAAACTACAAAAATATGAGCAAAACACTGAAACTTTTGATGCTTTAAAAGATGGACGTGGTGCTGCGCTTGCCCATGATAACTTGCTGGTTTTAGCGTGGGCTAAAGAAAATCCAAATTACACTGTTGGCATTACCAATTTAGGTGAGCAGGACTTAATTGCACCAGCAGTGAAAAAAGGTGATAAAGAGTTGCTGGACTGGTTGAACCAAGATTTAGAGAAATTGGCAAAAGAAGGCGTGATTCATCAAGCTTATGAAAAAACTTTGAAACCAGTCTATGGCGATACAATTAATCCAAAAGATCTATTAGTTGAGTAATCGTGCTAATAACGATCTGAACTCTAGATAGTCTGTGCTCGAGCTAAGATTCATCTACAGCCTGCCCATAATTTATAAAGAGAATGTTTTTGCAATATTTTTTATAGATGGAAACAGTGGTCAGGTTCTGTAGATGAGAAAGTTTTTTGGTTACTTTTTTCAAAAAAAGTAACAGAATTAGCTGCTTGCTTTAGAGGTTAAAAGGTAGGATTCCATCGTGCTAATTCCTTGACTCTATATTACTTTAACTTAAATAAAGTCGGCTCTGCTGCTAATTTATCTGCCAAATATTGAATAAACACACTCAATTTAGGTGGGACATGCCGTGTCGGTGGGTAAAGTAACCACAGCCCACCACTATAATAGGTCTTAAAATACCAATCTGGTAAAACCTGAACTAAGGTACCTTGTTGTAGAGCATGGCGTGCAACGAAGTACGGCAAGCTTGCAATACCTAAATGCTGTAATGCGGCGCTCAAACGCACACCCGTATGGTTTGCTGCATAACGACCACGCACAGCCACACTGATCGATTTATTTCCTTGTTGAAATTTCCATTTTGAGTCACTGGCTTGTTCACCTAAGTAAATACATTCATGCTGCTTTAAATCATGAGGGTGGTTCGGTGTGCCATGCTTTACCAAATATTCAGGTGTGGCACAAACCAAGTGATCAATATCAATGAGCTTTCGGCCCATAAGGCCACCCGGTGGTTGCTCTGTAATTCGAAGCGCTAGATCAACGCCATCATCAATCAGGTCTACATAACGATCTTCTAAAAGCATTTGAATATCAATTTTCGGGTAGCGTTCTAAAAACTCGGGTAAATGCGGATGAATCATAAAATGCCCCACAGCTTTTGGAACACTCATACGAATAATACCTTCGGGTTCAACATGAAATTGCCCCGAACTTTCCATGACTGCTTGCGCAGCATTCACCATATCTAAACAACGTTGATAAACCTGTTGTCCACTTTCACTTAAACGAAGTTTCCGTGTGGTCCGATAGAGTAAGCGGGTGCCTAAAGCACGTTCTAATCGAGCAATCGCGCGGCTCACAGCAGAAGGTGTTGTACCAAGCTGGCGTGCAGTTTCAGAAAAGCTTTCCGACTCGACAACCTTAACGAAAGTCGCCATTTCATTTAACAGAACCAGACTTTGATTTGTGCTCATGAGGCAAAAGTTATTTGGATTTTGATTGGATTATCGCGTCTAAAAAATCGCAATACAATCTTTTCTGTGATTTTCAGGAAACTAAATTGTTATGTGGCAGTTGTATGGACATGAGTTTTTAACGCTAGCTCTTATTCATTTTATGGCGGTGATTTTACCAGGACCAGATTTTGTGATTACGGTAAGACAAAGTGTACGTTATGGCTACTTAATTGGATGTCTAACCGCAATTGGTATTGGTGTCGGAATTTCAGTGCATGTGTTTTATACACTGGTTGGTATTGGTTTCTTAATTCAACAAAGCGAATGGCTCATGTCACTGATCAGAACAGCGGGGGCAGCTTATTTAGTATATTTAGGATGGCAGTGTTTACGTAGCCAACCGAATACCAATATTGAGATTAATGGCCAAGCAGACAGTGACACTCCGAGTTTGTTTAAAGCTTTTACGATGGGTTTTCTTACCAATGCGTTAAACCCAAAAGCCACCATCTTTTTTCTAGCAATTTTTACGACGATTGTAAGTACGGCTACACCAATGAAAGTTCAGGTTTTTTATGGGGTCTGGATGTGTATGGTCAATGCCATCTGGTTTATGGTGGTGAGTGTACTGTTTGCACAGCCTATTGTACGTAAACGGTTTTTGGAATTTGGGGTTTACTTTGAGCGGGTAATGGGAGTTTTATTAATTGGGATTGCATTGAGATTGATTTGGGGATTGTTTGTTTAAGTTAGTTTTCTTTATAAGTGGATGGACTGTCGCGACGGAGTCTTACCGTTTATTCATCGGAAGAAAGTAGCTAATTCTGTTACTTTTTTTGGAAAAAGTAACCAAAAAACTTTGTCATCTACAGAAGTTGCAAAAACATTATTTTTATAAATTATGGGCAGGCTGTAGATGACTCTTAGCACGAGCCGAAGGTTAATCTAGGAATCGAAATTAAAATAACAAGACTCCGCTGTGATAATTACTTTAAATTGTCTAGAGTATTAATGACTTTTAGCTCGAGCCGAATGCTAATTCAGAAATTGAATTTAAAATAATAAGACTCCTCTGTGATAGCTACTTTGACTTGTTACTTCATATATAACTTTTGAGCTCAAGTAGTTTTAATAAATAATCCATAAAAAAAGACCGCTCAAAAGCAGTCTTTTTTAAATAAATTTAGCTCGTACGCCTATTACGCGTCAGTTGATGTAACACTGACACCAATAAATCAATTTCTTCAGTCGTATTATAAAAAGCCAAAGACGGACGCACGGTCTGTTCTACACCAAAACGACGTAAAATTGGCTGTGCACAGTGGTGCCCAGAACGTACCGCAATACCATGTTGATTTAAAGCTTTACCGACTTGTTCAGTTGAATAGCCTTGTAAGGTAAAGGACATAACACTGGCTTTGTGATGCGCTGTTCCGATCAAGCGTAAACCAGACACACTGCTCAGTGCATTTTGACCATATTCGAGTAGATCATGTTCATAGCGAGCAATGTTATGAATGCCTAGACTTTCGACATATTCAAGCGCAGCGCCTAATCCGACAGCATCGGCAATGTTTCCAGTTCCAGCTTCAAACTTGTTTGGTGCAGGTTGGTAAACTACTTGTTCGAAGGTAACATCCTGAATCATGTTACCGCCGCCTTCCCAAACAGGCATGCTTTCTAGCAACTCTGGTTTTGCATAGACTGCGCCAATACCCGTCGGTCCAAACACTTTATGTCCAGAAAACACAAAAAAGTCTGCATCGAGAGCTTGTACATCGGTAGGGATGTGCGAAACAGATTGAGCACCATCAACTAAAACACGTACACCTTTGGCATGCGCAATTTTAATGACTTCAGCAACAGGTGTGACTGTTCCTAATGCATTCGAAACTTGAGTAATTGACAGCAGTTTAGTGCGTTCATTAATCAGTTTTGGCAACTCTTCTAAAATAATCTGGCCCGTGTTATCCACAGGAATGACTCTTAATTTAGCTCCAGTTTTTTTAGTGAGTTGATACCAAGGCACAATATTGGCATGGTGTTCTAAGTGAGAAACAATAATTTCATCACCTTCACCAATATTTTGCTCACCCCATGTTTTTGCAATCAGGTTAATGCCTTCGGTTGTTCCTCGAACAAAGATAATTTCTTTAGAAGAGGGTGCACCAATAAATCGGGCAACTACATTTCTTGCATGCTCATAGGCATCGGTTGCACGAGCCGCTAACTCATGGGCAGCACGGTGAATATTTGAGTTTTCATGCTGATAAAAATAAGCAATCCGATCAATCACGCGCTGCGGTTTTTGTGTGGTCGCAGCATTATCCAACCAAACTAGAGGGCGGCCATTGACGCGTTCCTGTAAAATTGGGAAATCGCGACGTATGGCATGCACATCGAATGGTTGAGCACTACTTGCTACAAAAGTGGGTTGCGATGGTTGATAGTGACTATAACTTTGTCCACTTTGAGGCAAGTCTAAAAAATAAAATGCAGAGCTTGCCGAACTTTGGGGAGGCGTGTTCGTTGCAAAACGATCTTCCGTCAGCAATGATTTCAGCTGGTCACCATGTGGCAATTGAAAAGACTGTGCAACCGAATAATTATCTTCAACACCTTTAACAGATGGTTCTGCTGCATTGGGAGCAGAAAAATCATTTAAAAAATAATAAGGTGATTCACCTGTACCAGTGGGTAAGTTTGGTTCAATGCGTGGCACATTGGGTTCACTATGAGCAGCTTGTGGCAAATGTGGTTCAAATGGTGGGCGTGGCAAATTAGCTCCACCCACCACAGGCGCAGACGCTACAATTCGACGTTCAGGGTAGTCTGGCAAATTTGGAATATGCTCAGGATATTCCGGATTGAGACTTTTCTGAAAGGCGATATTGGGCGCACGACCACTGAGTGCAGAAAATGGTTCACCCGGTTGCGGTGGGTGAGGTGGCGCTCCGACAGGTAAGTCCAAGTTAAGGCCCGATGAAGAAGTCGAACTGCTTGAGCTTGGCACTGCTGAAAAAAACTCATTAGCAAGTCGAGCAATGGTGGACTCATCAGGGAAGTTGGCTGGTGGGTTAACACCAGTCACTTCAGGTCCCGTTGGACTACCTTGCAGATTACTTGTAGTTAACTGGGTAGTCATGATATTTGTCCACCTCCACATCATCTAACACTGCCAAAGCATCGTCTGTTAATACTGCAAGTGAGCAATATAATGAGATTAGATACGACGCAATCGCGTTACGGTTGATTCCCATAAAGCGTACTGAAAGCCCTGGTGACTGTTCACCAGCAAGACCTGGTTGGAATAAACCAACAATCCCTTGACGCTTTTCACCAACACGAAGCAGCAAGATTTTAGTTTTGCCATCTTCTACAGGAATTTTATTTGATGGAATGAGTGGAATACCACGCCATGTAATGAATTGCGAACCAAATAAGCTAACCGTTGGAGGTGGTACACCACGGCGTGTACATTCACGTCCAAATGCTGCAATCGCATCAGGGTGTGCTAGGAAAAATCCCGGTTCTTTCCAGACTTTACGTAACAAATCATCAAGATCATCTGGAGTAGGTGGGCCATTTAAAGTCGATATACGTTGGTCATCTGTCACACTTGCCAGTAAACCGTATTCAGGGTTATTGATAAGCTCACTTTCTTGACGTTCTTTAATGGTTTCAATCGTTAAACGAAGCTGTTCTTTAATTTGGTCGTGTGGGCTGCTGTAAAGGTCAGCAACACGTGTATGTACATCTAAAACAGTAGATACACCATTTAAAAAGTATTCGCGTGGCTCTGGGTCATAATCAACAAAAGTTTGAGGTAAAGTTGCTTCATCACGTTGTGTGCAAGCGACTTGAATATCATCGGTATTACTTACACGGTTTAAGCGGTAGATACCTGCTTCAACAGGAAGCCATTGAAGTAAGTGAGTCAGCCATCTGGGAGTAATTGTAGAAAGTTGGGGAGCAGTTTTGGTTGCATTGGCCAGTTGACGGGCTGCGTGGTCCCCCAGTGCAAGTTGTGCTTTGTCAGTATTTTTCGCCATGAATCATTTTTCCTTATTACAGTGGCTTGGTTATAAAATGTTAAATTTTTAAATTATCGTGTTAACAGATTAGAATTAAATATTCGATTTTCAAAATATGAATAAGGTATAAATAAATGAATACAGTTCACTTATTATGAATAAGCATATGTTTATGAAAATTTAATATAAATAAGTAATAAACTGATTTATATATACCAAATTCATGTTTTTAATATATTGGTTAAAACTCTTATATATAAAATTGTGAATACGATTTATTTAAATTCTGGATTTTTTTGATAAGACTCCAGTGGTGATTGTAAAATCTGGCTTCCTGCGGGAATACTATGTGTAAGCCAGACATTTCCCCCAATAATGGACCCTCGACCAATCGTAATTCGACCTAAAATAGTGGCACCTGCATAGATCACCACGTCATCTTCAACAATTGGATGGCGTGTATAGTCTTTTTTCAAACCACCATCATCATTGGTTTCAAATCGTTTTGCTCCAAGGGTCACTGCCTGATAAATACGAACACGCTCTCCAATAACACTAGTTTCACCAATCACCACACCCGTACCATGATCGATGAAGAATCCTTTACCGATTTTTGCACCCGGATGAATATCAATACCGGTTGCAGAATGCGCCAACTCGGAAATAATGCGAGACAATAAAGGCACTTGGGCATAGAGTTGATGCGCTATTCGATGATGAATAATCGCAAATATACCCGGATAGCAAAGTAATACCTCATCCACACTATGCGCTGCCGGATCGCCTTCATAAGCAGCACGCACATCGCCGTCTAAAAGACGTCGTATAGAGGGCAAGGTGTTGGCAAAATCCTGCACAATATTTTGAGCAAGTTCGTCTGGTTGTTGGACTGTGTTCGAATGACTCAAATGACGTTTTGCTTCATAGTTTAAAGCCAGTTGTACTTGAGCATGTAAGGCTGTGAGTACCCGATTTAAAGTATAGGCAATATAAGAATCTTCAGTTTCTTGACGTAAGTCAGCAGGGCCTAAACGCATTGGAAATAAAATTCCACATAGGTCATCTAAAATGGCTTTTAACGCTTCTTTAGATGGAAGTTCACGGCCCCCAAATTCTTTGGTTCTGTGTTGCTGCTGACGCCAGTCATGCCTTGCTTGTTGTAAACCTTGTACAACAGCATTAATGTTCCATTGAGTCACAAGCTTTCCTTGATTCACTGAAAATTGATTAAAATATTAGTCTTGTTGCCAAGGAAGTTGATGGATGCGCCAGCCATTTTTCTGATTACGCTGTTGCTGATCATTTAGATCGCCTTCGAAGCCTTCAAGAACGTTATAAATATGCTCAAAACCAGCATTAAATGCGGCCTCGGCAGCTTGTGCTGAACGGTTGCCACTACGGCATAACAAAAGAATGGTTTTGTCTTTGCCAACTTTTGATTCGAGTTCTTTTAAAAAGCGTGGATTACGGTTAAACGATGTGCCTGTTGCCCAAGCGACATGAACACTTTCAGGGACATAACCCACAAATTTACGTTCTTCATTGGTACGCACATCAACTAAAACAGCTTCGCCTTGTTGTACGAGCTGCCATGCATCAGTAGGTGATAAACTGCCACTAAAATTAAGTACATGGTCTTGTGCGTATTGCTGTGCTTTACTAAGAATAGTGTCTTTTGACAAAGATGTATTAGAACTCGAAGAGATAAAACCAGATGGGTTTTCTGTATTTAATTTGGCATTCATTTAAATAATTCCTTATCTTCGATTCAGATTGTTATTGTTCAATTTACGCGTTTTTAAATATAAGCAAAAATAAGTAATATCTATTTATATATATTTTTTTAATAAATAAGCAAGCTAAATATTTTATATAAAACCGTATTAATTAATCTTATAAAGTTCTTCTAATAATATGTTTGATAGATTTTAACATTTGGTAAAAACCATATGAATTATAATAATCCATATGGTTTTAAACATTAAGAAAATCCACCATTTACTCGAATGACTTGTGAATTTACCCACCGTCCATCTGGGCCAGCTAGCATGGCAACTACACTGGCAATTTCTTCAGGTGTTCCGATTCTTTCCAATGGAGCAAGTTTTGCAATAGCTGCCACTTGCTCTTCAGTTTTTCCATTGTAAAAAAGGTCAGTACCTGTCGGGCCGGGCGCAACGGCATTCACAGTAATATTTCGGCCGCGTAACTCATTTGCTAACACATGGACCAAACCTTCTACACCTGCTTTTGACGCAATATAGGGACCATATGCTGGAAAAGATTTAGCAATTACACTGGTTGAAAGCGTAATAATTCGGCCACCATCTGGAACTGTTTCGGCCGCATGCGCCAATATTAAAAAAGCACCACGTAAATTGGTATGAATTACTTTATCGAAATCTGGCAGACTTTCAGGTGTAATTTTTGCCATAGGCATAATACCTGCGCTATGAACCACAACATCTAATTGACCGTTAATGGCTTTAGCTTCTTGAAACAAACGACTCACTTCATGTTCATTTGAGACGTCCGCTTGAATAGCAGAGGCTTGACCACCTTGCTCAATAATATGATCTACAGTGGCTTGGGCATGAACCTTATTGCCCGAATAGTTAACAATCACATAAAAACCATCTTGAGCTAAGCGTTCAGCAATAGCACGACCAATACCACGTGATGCGCCAGTAACCAGAGCTGTCTTTTTTGAAATATTCATTTTTAGATTGCCTGTTTGAGTAGGTATGGCTTATTTTAATAATATAGAAATATGGGATAAATCTTGATAACTGGATAAGATAATTCCATATTTATTAATAATAGACAAGGTTAAAAGCGAGCACCATGGATAAATTTGATACCTTGCAACTTTTTACCCGCATCGTAGAGCTGGGTAGTTTTAGTCAGGCAGCCGATCAGCTAAATATCCCACGCGCTACAGCAAGTAATGCCATTAAGGAGTTAGAGAGTAATTTACAGTGCCATTTGCTAGAACGGACGACTCGGCATGTAAGACCATCACTAGATGGACAAGCATTTTATGAGCGTTGTACACAAATATTATCGGAACTCGATGATGCCGAATCATCTTTACGTAATGTAATTGCACAGCCCCGAGGTTTACTACGTGTCGATTTATCAGGCGCACATGCGACTAAAATTGTTTTACCCAATATCGATCAATTTCACGAGTTGTATCCCGACATTGAACTCGTAATTAGTACAGGCGATCGTTTAGTTGATCTGATTCGGGAAGGGATAGATTGTGTGGTGAGAGCGGGGCGTTTGGATGATTCCACTTTAATTGCTAGACATTTAGTCGATATGCCACAAGTCATTTGCGCAAGTCCTGACTATTTAAATAAACATGGAATGCCACAGCAACCAGAAGATTTGTTATCACATTATTGCGTTAATTTCTTTTCGACATCAGGCGGGCGGAATTATCCATTTGAATTAATGGTGAATGGAAAAAAACAAGATTATTTTTTGAAAAGTTGGATCGCGGTAAATGATGCTGAAAACTATGTATTATCTGCTTTACGTGGGGCAGGTCTAATTCAGGTTCCGCGCTATCATGTAGCGAATGAGTTAAAAGACGGACAACTGGTTGAGGTTTTATCTGAATGGCAAATCCCGAAGATGTCAGTTTCTGCACTATATCCGCAGCATCGGCAGCTCTCGCCACGCGTACGAGTTTTTGTCGCTTGGCTGAGTGAGTTATATACGAGTTATTTTGCCAACTTTGAATACCCGCAAAAATGAAATATCTTGCGGGTGAGTCAAAAACTGAATGATATTTTTAAGACTGATTCTGCAATTTATCTTGAGTCTTGGTCTCAAAATCACTTGCATCATGGCGTTCATGCAACTGCGTAGCTAAATCACCAAAAGTACGGTTGACCATACGGCCACGTTGAACTGCAGGGCGAGCTAAAATCGCATTTGCCCAGCGCTGAACATTTTTATATTGATCGACACCTAAAAACTCTGCGCCGTTATACACCCAGTTTTTAACAAGACCACCATACCAAGGGAATGCAGCAATATCAGCGATGCTATATTCAGAACCAGCCAAATATTCATGCTTTGCTAGATGCTGATCTAATACATCAAGTAAGCGTTTTGTTTCCAAGGCAAAGCGGTTAATTGCATATTCAATTTTGACAGGGGCGTAGGCATAAAAATGCCCAAAACCACCACCTAGGTAAGGCGCGCTGCCCATTTGCCAGAATAACCAATTAAGACATTCAGTACGTGCAGCAATATCAGTTGGAATGAAAGCCTTAAATTTTTCAGCTAAATAAAGCAAAATTGAGCCAGACTCAAATACTCTTAATGGCGGGTTTTGGCTATGGTCAACCAATGCTGGAATTTTAGAGTTTGGATTAATTTCTACAAAGCCACTACCAAATTGCTGTCCTTCACCGATTTTAATCAGCCATGCATCATATTCAGCATCTTGGTGTCCTAGAGCTAAAAGCTCTTCTAATAAAATAGTGACTTTTTGACCATTAGGCGTTGCTAAAGAATAGAGCTGGAGCGGATGTTTCCCTACTGGAAGTGTATGCTCGTAACGTGCACCTGAGGTAGGTTGGTTTAAATCGGTTTTTTCTCCAGTCCATTGCCAAACTTGTGGAGGAATATAGTTTGAATCACTCATTTTTTATCTCATGTTTGGTGTAAATATAAGGATTTATTTATGTCGCAAGGCAAGCCATTTTTGTACGGTCGGTCTTTGCCATTGCTGTAATGCATAGTTTTTTAAACGTTCTGGTACAGCATCACCATTTTGAATAAGGCGTTGCAACATTAATGCAAGTTCAGCATCCACAATGCTCCATGAACCAAAAAGAAATTCGGCATCAGACGCAAGAAGTTTTTCTGCAACAAAGAAAAGTTTCTCCGCAGCTTTTAGACCTTCTTCTGAAAGTGGAGTGGACTTGGGCTGAATAAAAATAACATCGGTTGGACGCTCAGTTCTTAGTGCCACTAAGTCTGATCGGAGCCATGCCTGAATTTGTCTTGCTCTTGCGCGTGCTTGAATATCTTTTGGATAAATAGATGTGTTTGGATAAAGCTCTTCAAGATATTCCAAAATGGCGGAGGATTCTGATAAGGCAAAATCATTGTGTTCAAGTACCGGCACTTTGGCAGTTAATGACTTTGCTACATAAGATTTTTCAAACTGGCCTTGCTGGCCTAAGTTGATGGTCGCTATTTCAAATGGAATTTGTTTTTCATGTAGCCCTACAAAAACTGTAAAAGCGTAGGGACTTAGAAATTGTGAGTCTGTGTACAGCTTAAAATGTTCATTATTCATTGTTATTGTCCATGTCATAAAACAATCGGATCTAGTCTAAGTGAGCTGATCCAAGATTGGGTAGCTTTTTTGTGGAAAAGCTTTATCGGTTTTTGAATTAAGCCATTTCAGTGTTCAAGGTTAGGGCTTAATGTGCTGAAAATGCTGACGAACAATACTAAGCCATGCCTGTACCGCTGGTGAGACAGGAAGATTCTTTTTCCAAGCCATGACTAAGTGCCACTGAATATTTGGTTTTTCGAGTGGAACTGCTGCAAATAAACTAGGGTCAAGCATGTCGGTATAATACTGCGGGAGAAGTGCAATCCCCATTCGCTGTAGCACCATATCTGCCAAAAGGTGCCATTGGCTGGTACGGCAAGCAATGGTTGGGTAAAAACCATGCTGCTTACAGGCATCGAGAATAATACTGTTTAAAGAGAAGTTTTCAGGAAACATTAAAAATGATTGGTGTTGTAGCTCTTCTAGATTTATTTTTTTACGGGTTGCCCAAGTCGCATCACGACGTAAAAGAACCATTAAAGGGTAGTTACATAGCTCAATGCTATTAAAGATTTGCTCATCAAAAGGCTGCAATAAAACGCCAACGTCTAGTTCATTGTTAAGCAAAGCTTGTTCAATACCACGTGAACCAACCTCCATAAAAGCTAATTCAATATCTGGCAATTGCTGATGATAATCAAATAGGGCAGTTGTTAAGAGCTGAGAGCCTAAAGGCGGAACGCCAAGTTTTAAAGTTCCTGTTTTTAATTGTTGATAGTTTTCAATTTCAAGAAAGATGTTTTGTTCTGCCTGAAGAAGCTCGAGTGCATGTTGATAAATGCGCTCTCCAATTTCAGTTAGTTCAATTTGTCTTTTTCGTCCATGATCAGGTTTAACCAACAGTTGTACCTGAAGCTGCTCTTCAAGCTGCTGTAATATTTTACTAATAGTCGGTTGAGTCAGATACAACTCTTCAGCAGTACGGGTAAAACTTTTAGTTTTTACCAGTGTAACGAAGCACTGAAGTGATTTTAGAGAAAGCATAATAAAGAATAAATTATTCCATTTTGGAATGATATTAGCATGAATAATTCATATTTAGCAGCTTTAACCAAGATAGCATAATGGTGTAGTTAACCATTTAATTTCGCAAAATGAGTACTGAATCTGCTTCTGGCACACCCACACAACCTTCACTTTTAGTTTTAGTTAAACAAATTTTGATTTTGGCTGGATTTTGGTGCGTCGGATATCTCTTACATCAAAAACTTGGCGTACCTGTCTCGGCAGGCATTTTAGGTATGTTTTTATTGCTTCTATGCCTGTTCTTTAAAATTATCAAAATGGATCAGGTAGCAATGGGAGCAACCGTTGTTTTAGGTGAACTGTTGCTGTTTTTCGTGCCCGTTGTGGTCGCTGTAGTGCAGTATAAAACCTTGTTTATGACCGAAGGATGGCAAATTGTTTTGAGCATTGCGGTTGGGACCATTTCGGTCATGCTCAGTACATGTCTGACGATTCACTATTACAATCGTTTGAAAGCTTATTTACAGGCTCGAAAACGTCTTCAACATAAGCATATCTAAAGAGCAACCGACATGAATATTTGGTCAATTCTTTGTCTCATCTGGACTTTGGTCGCTTATGTTGTAGCAAAGCGAATCTATCAGAAAAATCCGAAACTTTGGTTATCGCCCGCAATTAGTGTGCCTGTACTCACCATTATTTTGATGACGATTTTTGGAATTTCATATCAAACTTATGCTGAAGATACGCAGTGGATTGTTAATTTATTAGGGCCTGCAACAGTTGCGTTTGCTGTACCGATTTATCGTTATCGGGAAACGATTCGTAAAAACCTTGGAGTCCTTTCAATTGCGATTATTGTGGGGATGAGTGTAGGTGTGATGTCAGCCTATGAGATGGCACAGTGGTTCCACTTTAGCCCAGAAGTGACCAACAGTTTAATGGCACGTTCTATTTCAACACCTTTTGCCATGATTTTAGCGGAAGATATTCACGGTTCGGCAGCATTGGTTTCACTATTTACCGTTATTACTGGTTTGGTCGGTATGATTTGCGGCGATGCGATTTTAGCGATTACTAAAATCCGTTCTAACGTAGCAAATGGGGCGGCCTTTGGTAATGCAGCCCATGGTTTTGGTACAGTCAGAGCACAGCAGCGCAATAGTGAAGAAGGGGTGATTGCCAGTTTAACCATGGTCATTGCAGGTATTTTAATGGTACTGATTGGGCCATTTGCGATTCATCTATGGCTGTTATTGTAGGCTTTGTCTAAGTCGGCTTGTCATATTGTTGAATAATCTTTGATAGTTTTTTTATGGCTTGTTGCATCAGTTCGGGTTCAAAATCGCCTAAGCCGACAATTAAACCTGGACGTTGTTGCTCTTTTGAAAATGTCGGTGAAATTGCTTTGATGGCAATACCTGCATCGACTGCCGAGCTTGCAACGTCAATATCATTAATATGGTGAGCAAGCCATAACACCATATGCATGCCTTGATCGCCGGGTTGTAACCAAGCCAGTTCTTGAGGTATATATTTTTCAATCAAGCCAATAATGTATTCTCGAACTTCTGCATAGACATTTCGAGTACGTCGAATATGTCGTTCCAAATAACCCTCTTGAATAAAAGCAGCCAAAACGTGCTGGTCAGCTGCAGGTGGATGTCGATCAATTAAGACTCTAAGCCCACAAAAAGGTGCTACCAATTCTTTAGGTAACACAGCATAGCCAAGTCTAAGGGAAGGAAATAGTACTTTGCTGAAAGTACCCAGATAAATGACTTGGTCGGGTGCCATGCCTTGTAAAGATGGGAAGGGCTGACCGTTATAACGGAGTTCGCTGTCATAGTCATCTTCAATGATCCATGCATTTTGCTGTTTTGCCCAAGCCAATAAAGCAGTGCGTCTAGCTAGACTCATCGGCATGCCAAGTGGATATTGGTGAGACGGTGTCACAAAAGCAGCACGGGCATGTTTAGAAAGTTTAATTCCGGTTTCAACATGAATACCTTCTTCATCGACAGGAACACGCACCATTCGAATATTCTGTACAGCATGCTCAAAAATAGCCGTTGTACCCCGATAAGCTGGATCTTCTATCCAGACTTCATCTTTCGCCTCAAATAAAATTTGGCTGCAAATATAAAGTGATTGTTGAATGCCGGGCGTAATCACAATTTGTTCAGGTTCGCAGTGGACAGAACGTGACCGTCGTATATAGTCTGCTATAGCAATTCTTAGTGATAATACACCTTGAGGTTCACCATAACCTGATGGAGCACCTGCTCCCCGTGATCTAAATTTATTACCAAACTTACGCCAGATGTCGCTCGGTTGGGTGCGGGCAATGGGAACAGATACTGCAAAAGGGGCGTGAGGAAGTGGTTTAAACTCTTTAAGCACTTGGGCATAAGAAAGTGCCGACTTCGTCAAAGGGATTGAGCTGGGTGTGGTTTCTTTTTGAGAATGTTGCGGCGTAGTTTTTTTAGTTAAAGCATGAGACACATAGGTGCCTGTTCGTGCTTGAGAGTCAAAAACGCCTTCAGCTAAAAGCTGATCGTAAGCTTCGATAATCGTTCCGCGAGCGACTCCAAGTGTTTGAGCCAGTTCTCGTGAAGAAGGCAACGGATCGCCGGGCTGTAAATCACCACTTTGTACAGCTTCACGCAAAGCTTGGGTCAGTTGAGCACTTATTTTTCCTTGGCTTTTATTAATCTTTGCAATCGACGGAAGTTCAACAACTTTTGCCATTCTTGCCATAATTCTGGTCTACTTAAAAAAATACAAAGTGGTTCTTTTTAATAAACCACAGAAACCAGAAAATTTACAACACAAAATATAAATAACCCTGATATTTACAGTGAGGTTTTAGCCATGTATATCCCCGATGATTATGCAGAAAACCGTTTGGATGTATTGCATTCTCTTATTACCGAATATCCATTTGGTGTGCTTTTTACGCATGGAAGTAATGGCTTAGATGCAAATCATCTTCCATTCGAATTACAGGCAAGCGAAGGGGAATTTGGTTTACTACGTGCGCATGTGTCTAGAGTTAATCCTGTCTGGCAGGACATTAAAAATGGAGATGAGGTACTGGTCGTATTTCAAGCAGGCGATGCTTATATTTCACCAAACTGGTACCCATCCAAACATGAACAGCACAGACAAGTACCGACATGGAACTATAGGGTTGTGCATGCTTATGGCAAAGTAACCATTCGAGATGATGAACGATATGTCCGTGGTGTTGTGGCTCGTTTAACTCGTACCCACGAAGCATCTCAACCTGAACCATGGAAAATGTCCGATGCACCAAAGGACTATCTTGAACCGATGTTAAAAGCCATTGTAGGTATTGAGATTGAAATTACCAAGCTGCGAGGCAAATCAAAACTTGGGCAAAACAAAGAACGTCAAGACATTTTGGGCGCGGCAGATGGCCTATCGAAATCTGGTCATCAAACCATAGCAGACGCTATGTATAGTGTGGCTGAGTTAAATAAATAATTTTGAAAATATAAAACTTTAATATCAATTGAGGAGACAAAGATGTCTTTTACTACACCTGTTGAATTAGTGGGTGAGCACGTTATTTTAAAGCCTTTAGACTTAACTCAAGCTGAATCACTGGCGGAGGCTGTTTGTGATGGGGAACTCTATAATCTTTGGTATACCCGTGTGCCAAGACCTGAACAAATGGCTGCTGAAATTGAAAGACGTCTCGGTTTACAAAGTTCTGGTTCTATGTTGCCTTTTTATATTGAAGACCGAAAAACAGGTTGGGTGTTAGGTATGACAACTTTAATGCATATTGAAGAAGCACATCGCCGTGTAGAAATTGGTTCGACGTGGTACAGAAAATCTGCACAGCGTACGCCTGTAAATACTGAATGTAAAAAGCTATTGTTGGCCCACGCATTTGAGACTTTAAACTGTATTGCGGTTGAGTTACGCACATCTTCTTTAAATGTTCAAAGCCAAGCCGCGATTGTACGCTTGGGTGCAAAGTTGGACGGTGTACTCAGAAGCCATCAAATTGTGAAAGATGATATTTTGCGGGACACCCATGTTTATAGCATTTTAAAACATGAGTGGCCTGCGGTTCGCCAAAATCTGGAATGGATGTTGAATAAACCGCGATAGGAATTAATGCATAAGCCTATATTCTTGCGGAGTATTACCCGTCCAGTTTTTAAATGCTCGGTTGAATGAGTTGTGCTCTTGAAAGCCCAATAGAAATGAAATTTCACCCGTGCTCATTGATGATTTTTCTAAATAATGTTGGGCAAGAGATTGACGTGTCGCATCCAAAAGCGTTTTAAAATTAGTTTTTTCTTCTAAAAGTAGCCGTTGTAGCGTACGTTTGCTCATCGCGAGTCGTTGAGCAACATCTTCTATTGTACATAGTCCAGCAGGTAGGTTTTCTAAAAGAATTGCTTTAACTTTTTCACTAACTGTTGCATCTTCATCAAGCTGTATAAGACTACGTTGCAAGTTTGGCTCGAAAAAAGACCACATGGTTGGATTGGCTGTTAAAAAAGGACGTTCAGCATCTTGGCGTGAAAAGACAATCGAAATGTGTTCACTTTTTTGTGGAAGTACGCCAAAAAATGTTTTGTAGTCTGCTAGATTATTAGGTAAATCGGGCAGCGTAACTTTCAAAGGTATAACCGGATGTCTTGTACATATTCTTGCTAATTGAGCAAAAAAGACCAGTTCTGACATGGCAAGACTTTGCGGCGTTGGCGTAGATACATTATAAAATTTGAGTTCTAGTGTTGTTGTGTCGTTATCAATTTCTACTTGTAACTGCATTGGCCCAACGAGTCTTTTAAATTCAGATAGACGCTGTATCGCAATATTAAAGTTGGGACTACAAATACAAGCAAAAATCGCTGGGTCAAAAAGCTCAACTGTAATCATTTGACCGATTTTTAAAGGTAAGTCATTTATTCCAGCAAGTTGTTCAATTGCGTGCCAAAAATTGAAATATTGAACGGGCGTAAGGCTTGCATCTTTACGGTTGAACAAATCAAGCGGTAGAGATGCCAAACGTAATGCATCTTCAATATTTATGCCTAGGTCGTTCAGTAATAACTTCCAATTGGTATTTAGGGCAAAATTTGAAGCATATTTCATTTGAGCATCTCAACATTAAACTTATATGGGTCACTTCATTTATTTAATAACTGACATCACCATACGATCAAACACACGGTCGCCAAACCATTTACGTACAAATATCATCAGTTTGGCATATTTGCCACCCACATAACGTGTTTTAGGTGAGGATGCATGAACAGCTTTCATCAACATATCAACGACAACTTGCACGTCTGAAAGTTCACCTTTTTCTACTGTAGTTTTTGTTGAGTTAGCAACTGCGGCTGCCATATGGCTATACGCACTTTGCCCTGAACGTTCAAGCATAGGTTGGACCATTACATCTGCAAATTCAGTTGCGATAGCACCCGGTTCAATGACAACAACATCAATATTAAATGATTTTAACTCTAAACGTAGACAGTCAGACCAGCCTTCAACTGCATGTTTACTCGCATGATACCAACTACCAAGTGGGGTATAAATTTTCCCACCCATTGATGAAATATTGATAATTCGACCCTGCATTTTTTTACGCATACTAGGCAGAACCTTTTGGGTTAAATAGGCCATACCAAACAGATTCACTTCAAATTGATAGCGTGCATCGGCAAGGGTAGTATCCTCCATAGCACCATACATGCCGAAGCCTGCGCAGTTAACTAAAATATCAACGCCATGGGTTTCTTTTTCAATAGTCTTCACAACTTGGTCGATATCATCCTGATTGGTAATATCCATTTTTAATGTATGAGCACCAAGGGCTTTTAGTTCTTGCATAGCATCAACGCGACGGGCAACGGCATAAACAGTTGCACCTTCTTTGAGTAATGCTTTGGTAAATGCTTTTCCCATACCAGATGATGCGCCTGTGATGAGAACGATTTTTTCTTTAACTGTGTTCATATTCTGTCTCTCAACTAAAGTTTTAAGGAACTTGCTTTTCGATAGAGGCATCATAGAAATTTGAACGATATTTATCCAAATCGAATGGCGACAATGTGTAATCAAAGTGCGCCAAATTGTAGTAAAGATCATTTATTAGAAATAGAAAGATAAACTCAACATAAAGCGAAAGCTTATTTTTTTGCTTAATCATGATGAACAAATGGCAATTAATAACCAGGGGATTAAAGCCATATTCATTGCTTTCCAGCCAAATAAGTCGAGTAAAGCACCTGCGCTAAAAGAACAAATTAAGCCGACAACAAAAACAGTCATGTCGTTAATGGCTTGGGCCTTGATTTTAAGAGGCCATACCTTCTTATGAATTGTTCTCAACTCTTTGTTGAATGGTTTTAATCACTTGATCTAATGCGCTTTGAATTTTAGTGTTCCATTCAAACGAACAGTTGATTCGCAAATAATGCTGCTGTGCGGGTAAAACACTAAACAAAGGGCTTGGCACAACGCCAATGTCTTGCTGAATCAACTCTTCATAAACTTGCATACTGTCTAGCGTACTAGGAAGTTTGACCCATAGAAAATAGCCACTTGGGTAGTAATACACTTCGCAAGAGCTTGGTAAATGCTGCTTTAAATAGTGATAAAACTGCTTTTTATAACGCTCAAGTGAAAGTCTAAGTGTACGCAAGTGCTTTTCATAATGATGATGAGATAAAAACTCAACCAATGCATTTTGAATGAGTGCATTTACTGAAATGGTACTCATGAGTTGCAAGTGTTGAATATGGTCTGAAAACTTACCCGCATAAACCCAACCGACCCGAAAACCTGCACCTAATGTTTTAGAAAAAGATGAGCAGTGAAGCACCAGATTTTGTTGGTCAAAATACTTCATTGAAAGTGGTTTTTGGCCACCATAAAAAAGCTCTTCATAGACATCATCTTCAATCAAATAAATTTGGTGTTCATGAAGCAACTTGGCAATTTTATATTTAATGTCATCACTGACGGTAAAACCAATCGGGTTATGTGCATTCAGCATGAGCCAACACACTTTGATAGGATAGGTTTGAATAACCTGTTCAAAAGCTTCTAGGTCAAAACCATATTGAGGATGTTCAGGAATGGTAATGACTTTAAGCCCTAAACGCTCGGCAGCTTGCCAAGCGCCGTAAAACACGGTTTGTTGCAATAGAATATAGTCACCCGGTTTAGCGACTGCTTGTAGGGAAAGGTTCAGTGCATCTAAACCTCCCGATGTAATGACAATGTCATCTGGGTCTGTCTGTATGCCTTGCATACAGTAGCGCTGAGCAATCAGTTTCCTTAAAGCTAAATTACCGGGAGGTAGACTTGCTGTTTGGTCATAGCTTTGTCTTTGACGCGCAAGTTGCCCCATAATTTGAATGAGTTTGGGGGCAGCTAAAAGCTGACTGTCCGGAAAAGCTGAACCAAAAGGCACAACAGACTCATGTTGAATTGACTTAAGATATTTAAAAACTAATGAGTTAATTTCGATTTTAGAATTTAATGAAACAACAGAATATTGCTCGAGTGGTTTAAGAGCAATTTGCTCAGCAACAAAATATCCAGATTTTTCTTTTGAATAAATCAGTCCTTGCGATTCAAGCTCCTGATAAGCATTCATGACAGTCATTAAACTAAAACCAGAGCGTTGTACCTGATCTCTTAATGAAGGTAATTTCTCATGTGCATTTAAAGTACCGCTCTCAATGAGTTGGCGAATGCTATGGGCGAGTTGTTCTGATTTATACATGTATGAGCTGCACGAGATAAAAAAAGATGCACTGAATCAATAATAAATGCCGTTTGTAGAATCTACAAACGGCATTTGTCTATAAGGATGGAATTACTTTAAGTAAGGGGCTGCATAAATCAATATCACTTTAAACAATCCCGCAATCACAGCTAAGGCTAAAAAACCACCGAGCCATAGCAGAATAAACCATTGGGTTTGATTGAGTTTAACGGATGACTTTTTCATAAAACCCTCCATACTTAATGATAGCCTTCATCACCTACACGGACTTTGTCTCTAAATACCCAGTAAGACACAATGGTGTAAGCAATAATGATTGGAATCAAAATAAGTGCACCGACCAAAGCAAACATTTGGCTTGAATGTGGTGCTGCGGCCTGCCAGATGGTGACTGATGGCGGAATAATATATGGCCATAAACTAATCACGAATCCAGTAAATGCAAGGAAAACGAGGGCCAATGTATATGCAAATGGTTTGAGGTCGTGATCTTGCTTTTTACACGCTGATAAAATCAGACCAACAAACAATAAGACCAAAATAGGTACAGGACTAAAATAGAACAGATTTGGTAAAGAGAACCAGCGATCTGCAATTTCAGGATGAGTCAGAGGCGTATATAAACTTACGCCACCAAAAATAATGAGCAATGCAATAATCAGCTTTGGCATAAGCTCATACATACGTTGCTGTAAGCCTTTTTCGGTTTTTAAAATGAGCCATCCACAGCCTAAAGTGGCATACATAGCCACTACGCCAATACCTGTAAAGATCGTAAATGGAGACAACCAATCCAGAGACCCGCCAGCAAAAATACCATTTTCAGTTTTAATCCCTTGAATATAGGCACCCAGAATAATCCCTTGTAGGAAACTGGTTAAAACTGAACCCCAAATAAAAGCCAAGTCCCAAAGATGTTTGGTTCGATGAGCTTTAAAGCGGAATTCAAAAGCAACCCCACGGAAAATCAGTGCAATCACCATGAAAATAATAGGCAGGTAGAGCGCTGATAAAACTGTTGAATAGACCAGTGGGAAGGCAGCATATAGACCAGCACCACCGAGTACCATCCATGTTTCGTTACCATCCCAGACAGGGGCAACGGTATTCATCATGACATCACGTTCTTGGCTACTCTTAATGAACGGAAACATAATCCCGATTCCTAAGTCGAAGCCATCCATGACCACATAAATCATGACACCTAAACCAATAATACCGACCCATATTAAAGAAAGATCAATCATGACGGTTCTCCCTAGAGTTTTGTTTGCTGTCAATATTTTCATCGACTGCACTGAGCGGACGCATTGGTGTTTTAAAGTGTCCAACACCACCAGACTCGATATTTGGTGTATCGATAAATGATGGGCCTTTATTAATGAGTTTTAATGTGTAGTAGATACCGCTACCAAAAACGATGGTATACACCACTACAAAAATAAAGAGACTGAGGCCAACTTGATCTGCCGACACCGTATGCGATAGACCATCTTTTGTTCGCAGAATGCCATATACCACCCAAGGTTGACGGCCAACCTCTGTGGTTACCCAACCCGCCAGCATTGCAACATAACCTGCTGGGCCCATTAATAATGCAAATTTATGGAACCATGAAGTGTCATAAAGTTTTCCGCGTTTACGTAGCCAAAGTGCAATCAGTGACAAGGTGACCATGAGTACACCAAGTCCTACCATTACACGGAAACTCCAGAAAATGATGGTTGAGTTTGGACGATCTTCAGGTGCGAATTCTTTTAAACCTGTGACTTGTCCATCTAAGCTGTGAGTCAAAATTAAGCTACCCAAATATGGAACGCCGACTTCAAAGTGATTACGTTCTTCTTTCATATCTGGAATGGCAAATAACAGTAATGGCATAGGTTCATTGTGGTTGGTTTCCCAGTGACCTTCCATTGCGGCAAGTTTGGCAGGTTGATGTTCACGAGTGTTTAAACCATGGTTATCACCAATCACCACTTGTAAACATGAAGTCACAAGTACCATCCATAAACCCATCGAGAATGATTTTTTCACCAGTTCATCACGACGGCCTTTTACCAAATGCCAAGCAGATGTTCCCACCACCAATAAAGATGAAACCAAGAAGGCAGCGGCACCCATATGGGCTAAGCGGTAAGGGAAGGATGGATTAAAGACTATAGCCAACCAGTCTTTTGGCACAATAATGCCATTTTCGATGGCAAAGCCTTGCGGGGTTTGCATCCAACTATTGGAAGATAAAATCCAGAACATGGAAATACATGTTCCGATGGCAACCATAAGTGTTGCGAAGAAATGGGCTCGAGGACCAACACGCCCCCAACCAAATAACATAATGCCTAAGAAACCTGCTTCTAAGAAGAAGGCACTCAAGACTTCATAGGTAAGTAAAGGACCAGTAATACTTCCGGCTACACGTGAAAATTCACTCCAGTTGGTACCAAACTGGTAGCTCATTACGACACCGGAAACAACTCCCATACCAAACGCAACGGCAAAGATCTTAATCCAGTATTTAAATAGATCTTTATAAATCGGGTTTTGGGTTCTTAACCATTTCCACTCTAGCACTGCTAAAAAGCAGGCAAGACCGATGGAAGTGGCCGGAAAAATAATATGGAAGGATACTGTGAAAGCAAATTGTATTCGCGCTAATTCTAGAGCGGTTAGACCGAGGCTCATAAACTTTCCCCCTGTGAACTAGCTGATGATGATTAAATGAGTTAAATACTTATTTTCAGGCAAAAAAGTACTCTGGCGATTAAACTTACTTCTGTGATAAATGTTCTTAGCAAGTAAAATGCCAACAGGGTAAAGCAATATAATTGCTTGATATTTCAATAGAATAGAGCGATTGATTGTTTTCAATCTGTTAACAAAGTTTATGCTTGATGTTGCATTTGTAAAAATGCATGTTGCATTGAAACATTGATGAAATATCTGGCGATATGCAATAGATCGTCTCATGAAAACTACCTACCTTAAGAAGTTTTCTTAATCATGCACTCGCTCTATTTGTATATGTAGATACAGAAATTTTTTATAAAACTATAACAGTTCAGTATGGTTTCAAGGGTGTGCTATAGTTTTTTTTCAATCATCTGTAGCTATATATTCATTCCTCCAAAGTTCACAATAAAAATGAACAGGATTTACCGCCAACCTAAACCAACCTTCAAGACTCAATGTGAACGCTGTTTTAGATTTTTTTAAGCACATGATTATGTTCTTCTTTTCTATTTCCATTGTTGTTTTGTGTAGGGTCCGGTTGCTGCGTGTTTCTTAAAGACCTAAGTGTAAGTGTAGCGCTTCTAAAATAGCTTGGATGTTAAAAAATGTTTATTACTTCTCAACTAAATGTTCTACATAAAATTATTAAAAATCAGTCTATTTCTACATTGGTAGTAGATCAGTTAGAACAGACTTATGTGAACCTTGAAGCAACTTTACTTAGAGCGAAAGTACTCAGAGACTTTTCTAAAACTCAAACGGTTTATTTAATTCAGTCTCATATTGAGCCACAGCAAAGCAGTTTGGCTTATCTATTCTCACCATTTATTTTTGCTAACTTAAACAAGGCAGCTATTTATACAACACCTGCAACTGCGCCTGTGCTTTCTATTCTTAATAAATATTATCAAGCAGACAAGAAGGTCGTGTTTAAGGTAGATGAGGTTTTAGAGAGTCTAAAAATATATCTCGATTTAGAGCTAACAAATATACAAGAGATAGACTTTCTCTATTTAAAATTAATCAAGGCACTGTGCCGAAGTGATCTCTCAACAGTTTTTTTAATTACGAGTTTAGATGTAGATGTCGAGCATTTAAAAGCACTGGAGCAATTTTTAAAGGTCAAAATTTATTGGATTAAAACCACAAAAGATGATGACTTAAAAAACCTCAATGGCTTAGAAATGCGGAAATTATTATTCAAAAATAAAGATGAAACTTATGTCAAATTATGCGCGAAATTCGCTCAAATGAACGCAGCGCTGGTTGGTTTATGCGACACCTTTACTGCCAGTCAAATGACGCACTTAATTGATGATATGTTCTATTCGGAGCATATTTTCGAAAAATTATCTGTCTATTCAGAATATATACAAACACTTCTGCAAAGCCAGCAGAGCATTAGACAAAAAGAGTTATCTTAGGACTTGATAGATGAGCTTTTTATCTTTGTGTTTAGGCTCTTATATAAAGAATGAATACAGTTATAAAAAAATAATCGTTTTCATGTGAAATAAATATTTTATGGTAAAAGCAAAGCAATATTGGTTTTACTTACATGACAAATTTAAATTTTGAGCATCATCTCGGTTCACTAACACATGCAGCACTTAGTCAGGCTTCAATCATTTCTCGCGTGTGGGGTGAAGGACCTTCAGAACGTTATGATGAGTTGGCAAAAAATTTCAGACCGACTTTTGCCCGTATTAAAGAAGGGGCTTTAATCCGTGAGCAGCAGCATATTTTGCCCTATGAACAACTTCAATGGCTCAAAGATATTGGTTTTACGCGCTTAAGACTTCCAAAAGCTCATGGTGGCTTTGATGCAACCATTCCTGAATTATTTGCATTACTCATTGAACTTGCTGAAGCGGACTCAAACTTACCGCAAGCTTTGCGTGTGCATTTTGGTTTCACTGAAGATGTGTTGGTAAGTAAAGACAAAGCGTTTCAACAGCGTTGGCTTAGCCGAATTGCAAATGGGGAAACAGTAGGCAGTGCCTGGTCTGAAGGCGGGAAAGAATCAATTGATCAGTTTGAAACACATTTATATCGAGACAGCGAAGGAAAAATTCGCGTTAAAGGTAAAAAATATTACACAACAGGAAGTTTATATGCAGACTGGGTGGATGTTGGTGTAACAGATTTAAAGGGTGAATCTGGCTCGGTCGTTGTTCGCCGTGAAGATGAAGGCGTCGAAATTGTTGATGACTGGAATGGCTTTGGTCAGCAACTCACCGCAAGCGGTACAGCATATTTCCATGATGTATTGGTCGATGAAACTGAAATTTTACCTGATGATGACCGTTTTAAATATTCAGCGGCTTACTATCAACTGGTTCAACTGGCAATCATTACAGGTCTAGGACGTGCTGCAACCTATGATGTTTCTCAAGCTGTTGCTAAACGTACCCGAAACTACACGCATGCAAATGCTCAATTTGTAAAACAGGATCCGCAAATTTTACAAGTAGTAGGTCAAATCCGTGGTGCAGCTTACAGTGCAGGGGCGATTGTTGAAAAAGTCGCACAAAGCTTACAACGTGCTTACTTAGCTGCATTTCAAAATAATGAGCAGCTTGAAGAAGAGCAAAATGCACTTGCCGAGCTTGAAAGTGCGCAGTCTCAAACGGTCATTACAGATCTAATTTTAAATGCTTCTACGATTTTATTTGACGCTTTAGGTGCTTCTGCAACAGATAAAGATTTAGGTCTAGATCGATACTGGCGTAATGTACGAACTTTATCTTCACATAACCCGAGAGTATTTAAAAATCGAATTGTCGGTGATTTTAGTGTAAATGGCACATTACCTCCGTATCAATGGCGAATAGGGAATGTTGCTAAACAATAAATTATAGTTTTAGATATTAAGCTGCTATTTTTAGTGGCTTAATATTATTTATGTTTTTTTAGAAATAAATTATAAAAACCTATTAGAATAAAATCATATTTTGTTTGGGGTTTATATTATAAAGAAAACATAAAAATTGCTTTAGTATAAAAATAAATAAAATGCTGGCGAATATTTTATGACTAAGAAAATTAGTTTTAATGCTTTTGAAATGAATTGTATTGCCCACCAATCTCCTGGATTATGGCGACATCCTCAAGATCGATCTGTTGAATATAAAGATTTAGAATATTGGACAGATTTAGCACAAATTCTTGAGCGTGGTTTTTTTGACGGTATTTTTATTGCAGATGTGCTTGGTATTTATGACGTTTATCATCAAAGTGCTGAACATGCCTTAACAGGTGCAGTACAAGTTCCAGTCAATGATCCGCTACAGATTGTACCAGCGATGGCCGCAGTCACAAAGCACTTGGGTTTTGGTGTCACGACCTCTATTTCCTTTGAACATCCTTATCCTTTTGCTAGACGTATTAGCACGTTAGACCATTTAACCAAAGGGCGAGTGGGTTGGAATATCGTGACGTCTTATTTGGAAAGTGGTTCGAAAAATTTGGGCCTAAAAACTCAGGTTAATCATGACAATCGTTATGATATTGCCGATGAATATTTAGAAGTCCTGTACAAACTTTGGGAAGGTTCTTGGGAAGAAGGTTCGGTACTTCGTGACCGTGAAAGCGGTATCTTTGCTGACCATAAAAAAGTGCATCCAATTCAGCACGAGGGTAAATACTTTACTGTACCGGGTATCCATATTTGTGAGCCATCACCGCAGCGAACACCAGTACTTTACCAAGCAGGTGCATCTTCACGCGGACAGAAGTTTGCTAGTCAAAATGCCGAGTGTGTATTCATAGCAGCGCCATCTAAAATCGCCACTAAAAAAGTGGTCCAGGGTATTCGCCAGAAATTGGCTCAAGAAGGCCGCGACCCGTACTCTGTTAAAATTTATGCACTTTTGTCGATTGTCACTGATGAAACCGATGCAAAAGCTCAGGCTAAGTTTAAAGAATATCAAAGCTATGGAAGCTACGATGGCGCTTTAACCTTGCTGTCTGGCTGGTCTGGTGTCGATTTTTCACAATATCAACCAACGGACAAAGTTGAATATATTCAAACCAATGCCATTCAATCTTTATTAGATTCTTATGTGAATGCAGACCCAGAGCGTGTTTGGACCATTGAAGAAATTGCAAATTGGAACAGCTTAGGCGGTAATGGACCTGTGTTAGTGGGTTCGGCAGAAACTGTTTCAGATGCTCTACAGCAATGGATTGATGATACCGATGTCGATGGTTTCAACCTTGCCTATATTTTGGCGCATCAAACCTTTGCCGATGTGGTCGAATTTATTGTTCCAGAGTTGCAAAAACGAGGGGTATATCAAACCTCTTATGCACAAGGAACATTAAGAGAAAAACTATTTGGTGCTGGGCCATATTTGCCTGTAAATCACCGCGGTGCAAAATATCGTAATCTAAAAGAATTAAAACTTGCTGAGGCGAGTTAATATTTTAGAAAACCTTTAAATAAATAGCTGATTAAATATCAGCTTTTATTTTGTCTTTTTATATCGGTTTTACTGCTGAGTTAATAATGAAAAAATAATTCTATAATTTAGATTAAAACATCAGATTAATTTGTTTTTGTATTATGTGAATAATCATTATTTTGTTCCTGTTATTAAAGTTTAGGAATTATTAAGTGAGCACACAAGAACTCGATCATAACCATCGTTATGTAATTAAATCTCCCGATGATGTTTCACAATTAATTTCAAAATTTGCAGGGAAGGGTAAATCGAATAAAGTTATTTGGTTGGCACTAATTGGGGTGTTTATTGATGCCTATGATTTAACAACGCTGTCCTTTGGTATTGAGCAAGTCATCTCAGAGTTTTCTTTAAGCCCTGTGATGACGGGTGTGGTGGCTTCAGCAATTGTCTGTGGAACCATTGTGGGTAACCTGATTGGTGGTTGGCTGACAGATAAAATCGGCCGTTATCGGGTCTTCATGGCGGACATGGTGCTCTTTGTCATTGCGGCAATTGTCGCAGGCTTTGCACCGAATGTATGGGTTTTGATTTTAGCCCGATTTATTATGGGGATTAGTGTTGGTATTGATTTGCCTGTGGCAATGTCATACTTATCTGAGTTTTCCAAGTTTAATGGAAGTAGCAACAAGGCAGCGCGTTTAGCCGCATGGTGCCCAATGTGGTATGCCGCTTCTTCGGTATGTTTTGGTCTAGTTCTGGCGCTTTATTTTCTTTTACCCCCTGAGCATAGCAACTGGTTATGGCGAGCATCTTTAATTTTTGGAGCAGTGCCAGCGTTACTCATCATTTTTATTCGCGGTAAATATTTAACTGAGTCACCCATTTGGCTTGCAAACCAAGGTGATTTAAAAGGTGCAGCTAAAGTTCTACAAGAATCCTATGCAATTAATGCAGTTGCTACAGTTGAAAAAGTAGAAAGAACTGCTGAAAAGAAAAAGCGCGAGGGTTTTGCAGTTTTATTTAATAAAACCTATTTGCCAAGAACTATTGTGGCCATTGTGATTCACATTTCGGTGGCGTTTCAGTACACCACCATTGCCTTCTTTTTACCTTCTATTTTAACGCGTTTCTTTCATACCGATGTCTTGACGACCATTACTACAACACTCGGACTCAATTTGCTGTTTGCATTTACGGGCGGGCTGTTAGGCGTATTTGTTGCTAGCAGATTTAAATCTCGTCATGTGTTGCTTACAGGCTTTTTACTCCAGTTTATAGCTCTTATTGCCTTAGCATTCATCGGTGAACCCGGTAATAGCTTTTTACTCTACACCGCAATTGGCATGCTAGGTTTATGGCTTTTTGCTGAAGGCTTTGGGCCTGGGGCACAAATGATGGTTTATCCAACCATGGCTTATCCAGCTTCGATTCGTGGCGTTGGGGTCGGCTTTAACCGTGCAGTAACGGGTGTTGCTCAAGCAATTGCTTTGTTTGTTTTACCGATCTGGATGGCGGGATATAAAACTGATGTTTACCTTATTATTTCTATCTTTGCGTTTATTCCTTTAATTGTGATTGGGCTACTGATTAAGTTTGAGCCTACCGCCCAAGATGTCGATGTGATTGATGAAGATAAAACAGAACTTCCTCTCAATAATTCACCAGTAATTGACTAGATTAAAAGTAGATATCTAGATAAAAACAAAGGCCAACATCTGTTGGCCTTTGTTTTAAGAATTAGAAGTAATAAGCAAAAATTACAAATGCTTTTTTATTCCATTTATCATTGCTTCCACCAGCCGCAAGGCCTTCACTGTCTCCTAGATATGGATCGTGTTTACCCACCAGCAACTCGGCTTGTACTGTCAATTTTTGATAGTTAAAGGCAATGCCGGGAATAAAACGGGTTGAATCTTTAAAGCCATCTTGCTCTTTTCGATAAGAACTATAGTTTAGGTAGGGGCGAACAGAGGTAATTGGGCCAAACTGCTGAGGAAATAAATAGCTCAGTTCGGCTGAATAAATCTGACCTTTGGTTGCCGAGTTAAATGAATAATCGAAACCACCCAAAGTCAGGTGATCTTTATATTCAGTGTCGGCATTATCAATGTCTTGATAACCAGCCAAAAGCTGTAAATTCCATTGGTTATAATTGGTATTGCTAAAAACTGAATAGACTTGGCGATCGCCATCTTGCCCTGAACGTTTATTTTCAATGGTGGAGTACCATGCAGAGGCGCCCAGTTGGGTAGAGAAATTTTCTTGGCCTAAGACATTTTTAAAGGTATGAGCACCGCGAACAACAATCGAGTTTTTTTCTTTAGTATTGGTGCCTTGTGGTACTGAGTCATCCGCATTGACAGGATTGATACTAAATCGACTCGAGTCTTTGCTTTTACCTCTATAGGTGCCACCATCGGTAGGATAAAAGGCGAGTTGTGCTTCATTGATTCCATCATTGAAATCATATTTTACCCCAAGGTTATGTACATCTTCCCAACCTGCACTATTGGCAATGCCTAAATAATAAGTATTTCCCCAAAAGCGACCTAAGCCAAAAGGAACTGGGTTTAAGCCCGCAATAATTTTACTGTTGTCATTAATTTTATAACCCAACCACGCATCGGTAAGCCAATTGGCATCGCCTAAACGCCCGTAATATTCATAAACCCGATAATCTAGTCGGCCAATCCATTTCGGGGAGTTGTAGTCCAGCCATAATACCGCGTCATTAAAGGACAATTTACTGGTAGTGGGATCAGAGTCAAAGTCATAAACATATTTAGCTCGAACAGTACCACTTACTTTAAGTTGACCTTCTTCAGCAATACCAAAGGTGAGAGCCGCATGACTTGAAAGGCTAAATGTAATTAAAGACGCTGTAATTAATGTTTTTTTCAAAAATTGAGAATGTTTAAACAAAAGAATTTTTCTCCTCTTAAAAATAAAAATTAAATTTGCGTCATGTATAAACCAGAAAAAGATTTGTCCAAATCTTAATTTTTGCAGAAGTTTTAAGATAAAAAGATAATAACATCTTAACTTTATATATAAAGAATGAAAATTAATTAGATGCAAAACTCTGGATGCGATAAGCAAAAAATAAAAATGACGAAATGAGTAGGATAAAATAATTAGAGTAGGTATGTCAGGTTTTTCTCATCATGTGTTTTTTGAATATCCTTTTTAATTATTGATATATATGTATTTTAATTTTATGGCTAACCTGTAAGTTTGCTTGATATTTGCTTTTTACCAAAAGATAAAAACTTATATGAAAAAGTTATTTATCAAAAATAGATAAGCAACTCATATTTTTTTATTTTTCATTATAAAGCCAGCTGCATACCATGAGCTTATATTATTGAAAGATCATGAAATTATGAGCACAAAGACCAAACCGTTGATTATCACGGCAATTGTGGTTGTAGCAATTGTTGCATTTATCGTATGGCAAAATAAGAAAGACAATAATACAAGTGCTTCAGTTCGCGACAGTAAACCTGTCGTGATTGCCTACCAAACTGGGGTTGACCCAAGCAAAGTTGCGCAGGCCAATGGGGAATATGAAAAACATAGTCAACGTAACATTCAATGGAAAAAATTTGATGCGGGTTCAGATGTTGTAAACGCACTTGCTTCAGGTGATGTCGTACTTGGCAATATTGGCTCAAGTCCACTTGCTGCTGCGGCAAGCCGTGATTTACCGATTGAAGTATTCTTAATTACATCAAAACTTGGTGGATCTGAAGCATTAGTGGTAAGTAATAAATCAGGCATTAAAACTCCTCAAGATTTAATTGGCAAAACCATTGCTGTACCGTTTGTTTCAACCACGCATTACAGTCTTTTGTCGGCACTTAAACATTGGAACATTCCAGAAGATAAAGTAAAAATTATTAACTTGCGTCCACCTGAAATTTCAGCTGCTTGGGAACGTGGTGATATTGATGCTGCCTATGTTTGGGAACCTGCTTTAAGTAAAGCTAAAGCATCTGGTACGGTTTTAACTGACTCGAAACAAGTCGGTGAATGGGGCGCTCCAACTTATGACTTATGGGTTGTGCGTAAAGATTTTGCAGAGAAAAATCCTGATTTCTTAAAAGCTTTTGTTAAAACTACGCTTGAGCAGCTTGAAAAATATAATCAAGATCCAGCCGCTTACGTTAAAGATGCCGATAACGTGCAAAAAATTGCACAGCTTACAGGTTCTGATCCAAAAGATATCCCGCTTTTATTAAGTGGAAACATTTACCTTGACCATGCTCAGCAAAAACAAACGTTAGATGGTGAATTCGCGCAAAATATTTTTGATACAGCGAAGTTCTTAAAAGGTCAGGGCAAGGTTGATCAACTGAAAGCCGATTATAAAGGCAATGTGAATTCTTCATTTTTGCAGCCTTAAGGAGTTGTCATGAGTGTACTAGAAGCCAAACATATTCATCTGACTTTTCCTAAACAGCAAAAGCCAGTTTTACAAGACATTAACCTAACGATTGAAGAAGGTTCTTTAACCGTGATTTTGGGCGAGTCAGGTTGTGGCAAAACAACTTTGCTTAATATCTTGGCAGGTTTTCAAAAGCCGAGTTCAGGTGATGTGCTTGTAAATCATGAAGTAGTAAATGGACCAGACGTAACCCGCGCTGTCGTGTTTCAGGATCATGCACTCCTTCCTTGGTTGAATGTTGCAGATAATGTTGGCTTCGCTTTGCAGTTAAAAGGTTTAAAGCGCGCGGATATCGAAGCACAAGTGAACGCAATTTTAAAAATTGTAGGTTTAAGTCACGTTGAAAAAGCCAATATTTGGGAACTTTCCGGTGGTATGAAACAACGTGTTGGTATTGCCAGAGCTTTGATTAGTCACGCGCCGTTTATTTTATTAGATGAACCTTTTGCGGCATTAGATGCTTTTACGCGTGAAAACATGCAGCAGTTAGTGCTCGATTTATGGATTCAACAAAATAAAAGCTTCTTTTTAATTACTCATGATATTGAAGAAGCATTATTGCTCAGCAATCAGTTAGTTCTAATGACAGCGCATCCAGGCAAAATTGTAGAAACTCTACATCTCGATTTTGCTAATCGATATCGTCAGGGCGAGTCTATTCGCTCAATTAAATCGGACCCACAATTTATTCAGCTCAGAGAGCAGCTGTTTGAAAGTTTAAGAGCACAAAAACAAAGCGGTAAGGAGGCGTTAACCACATGAGTACTAAAGATAACGTCTATGAATATGACAAAGCAGGGCTAAAACTTAAGCCAGATGTGCAAACAGAAAATGCTTCATTTCTATCGTCATTTTTTGAGAAGCATCGCACTTTGGCAGTTAGCATAATTAGTGTGGGAAGTGTGGTTGCACTCTGGTTCCTCATTACTGCTTTGCATGTCGTACCTGAACTGTTTTTACCGAGCCCACAGGCAGTCTGGCAAAAATTTATATCGGTCAGCCAAGAAGGCTTTATGAAGGCTACTTTGTGGCAACACTTAGCAGCCAGTATCTCTCGTGTATTTTTAGCTTTGATTGCTGCTGTTGTAATTGGTGTACCACTAGGTTTATGGATGGGCCTGAACAAATGGGTTCGCGCTGTTCTAGATCCTTTGGTTGAATTATTACGTCCAATTCCGCCGTTAGCTTATTTACCCTTACTCGTAATTTGGTTCGGTATTGGCGAAACCACAAAAGTACTTTTGATTTTCTTCTCGATTTTGGCGCCTGTCATCATTAGTAGTGCGCATGGTGTGTTAAGCCATCAGCTTAATCGTGAACGTGCGGCATTGTCGCTAGGAGCAAGTCAGTCACAAGTATTTTGGCATGTCATTTTACCAACAGCTTTACCTCATATTATTACCGGTATTCGTATTGGTCTTGGGGTGGGCTGGTCAACATTAGTTGCAGCAGAATTGGTTGCAGCGGACCGTGGTATTGGTTTTATGGTGCAATCGGCAGCACAGTTCTTAATTACCGATACGGTGATTTTGGGCATTATTGTGATTGCGATTGTCGCAGTTAGTTTTGAGCTGTTTTTACGTTGGTTGCAAAAACAGTTTTCTCCTTGGTATGGTCAGCAGTTGTAGTAAAGAAGATGAATACAGTAGTAGCAAACTTAAATATTGAAGTGATCAAGCCTACCATTGGCGCAATTATTCACGATATTGATTTGAATGCGTTAAATGAACAGACAACGCAACAAATCCAGCAGGCTTTGCTTGATCATCAGGTCATTTTTTTTCGAAAGCAACAATTAGCACCGCAAGCACAAGCAGACTTGGCACGTAGTTTTGGTAGCTTACATGTGCACCCGATTTATCCTTCAATTGAAGATGTACCTGAAGTGATGGTGCTCGACAGTTGGAAACAAGACTTGCGTGACAATGAACTTTGGCACACAGATGTGACTTTTAGTAAAAATCCACCTTTAGGTTGTGTGTTGCAAGCCATTAAAATTCCACCTGTAGGCGGTGACACCTTGTGGTCGAGCAACACAGCAGCTTTTAAAGGGCTTCCACTTGAGTTGCAGCAAAAATTGCGTGGCTTAACTGCAACGCACGATATACGTAAGTCTTTTCCGCTTGAGCGTTTTGCCCATAACGAAGAAGAGCGTGAAAAGCTTTTGCAAACCTTTAAGCGTAACCCACCAGTGGTTCACCCAGTGGTGCGTACTCATCCGGTTACAAGTGAGCCTTTGTTATTTGTAAGCGAGGGTTTTACCACACACATTAATGAGTTACCCGAACAAGAAAGTGAGCAATTACTTAATTTCTTGTTTGAACATGCGACCCAAGAGCAATTTCATTTACGCTGGAAATGGCAAGATGGTGACGTCGCGATTTGGGATAACCGTTGCACACAACATAAAGCATTATTTGATTATGGCGATGCTCATCGCATCATGCACCGTGCAACCATTAACGGTGATGTTCCATTTTATAAAAATGAACAACAGCCAGAGTTAGCCGAAGTTTAATTCTTTTGTTTTCGGCCGTTTCAATTCCAACGCAGCGTTTTGAGTTGGAATTGAAACAGTAATTTATTTCTAATGTGCTCCAAATCCTGACAATATGCCTGTGTAACTCTTTACAGGAGGTAAGGCCCAATCACCAACTTTGCTGGTTTTTAAATTTAACTGGACTAACATTTCAGCTTGTTTAACTGCTGCTGCAACGCCGTCAATAACAATCACTCCCAACTCGTTTTGTAGTTTTAGGCACAAATCACTCATACCTGCACAGCCCAAAACAATCGCATCGCTTTTATCTTCTACTAGTGCTTTTTTGCACTCATCTCGTATGGTTCGATAAGCATCTGAGTCAGGAAGCTCCAATTCTTCAACTGCAATGTCACAAGCTCGAACATTTTTGCAAAATGGTGTAGCCCCATAGCGATGAGCCAGATGCCAACTCATATTCACTGTGCGTTGTAAGGTTGTGACCACACTAAAACCATTACTGACATAACTTGCAGTTCGCATAGCTGCTTCGGCAATCCCAATCACAGGCGCTGAAGTCATTTCACGGGCAGCATAAAGCGCAGGGTCGCCAAAACAGGCAATAACATAAGCGTCTACACCTAGAAGTTCACCTTGGCAAATTTCCTCCAGCACACCTACTGCACTTAATGCTTCATCATAATAACTTTCAATTGTTGCAGGACCCATTTGAGGACTCACTGCAATAATTTGAGTACCAGAATTCGCGACTATCTTTGCTGATGTAGCAATTTTATTAGTCATGCTTTGAGTAGTATTGGGATTAATAATTTTAATTTTCATTGTACTTTTACCTTAGTCATTGCCGATTTAGCATGGACAAGCGGTTGATTAAGAAATCGGTAAATGACAAAACCGAATCCCATCCCAATAAACCATGTGAAATTAGCAAGTGCAGATAATTGTGGTAAAAGCACACAGAGAATAGGAATTAATGAAGCTGGAATTAAGGCATAAAAGGCAGAGTGGTTATAACCATTTTTGTACCAATACAAACCTTTGGTATCTAAGGTATATAAATCATCTACTTCGATTTTTTGTTTTTTAACAAGGTAAAAATCGGCTAACAATACACCAAAAAGTGGGCCAATAAATGCACCTAAAATATCAATGGTGTAATGGATCACTTGAGGATTATTAAACAAATTCCATGGGGTAATGAAAATCGAACCAACTGCTGCAATCATTCCACCCATGCGCCAACTAATTTTGCTCGGTGAAACGTTGGAAAAATCAAAGGCAGGTGAAACAAAGTTAGCGACAATATTAATCCCAATCGTGGCAATCATTAAGGTCAAGCTGCCTAAAATCACCACAAAGGTGTTATCCAGTTTTCCAACCATCTCGACAGGGTCTGTAATGAGCTTGCCGTAGACTGGAAGTGTTGCCGCAATACACACCACAGTAAGCAAAGAAAAGCCTAAGAAATTAATTGGTAGTCCAAGAAAGTTTCCCATTTTAATGGCATTAAAACTTTTGCCATAACGAGAGAAGTCACCAAAGTTCAGCATCGGCCCTGAAAAATATGAAACAACAAGCGCAATAGCACCAATCATGACTGGTACAACCGCAAAACCGTCGTATTGAACACCGCTCAAGTTTAAATCAATATTTTGCCAGCCAGCTTTCCAGATGAGCCATACTGCCATCGCAAACATCACTACGTAGACAGCCGGACCTGCCCAGTCAATAAACTTACGAATGCTGTCCATGCCAGACCAAAAAACAATCGCTTGAAGTAGCCAAAGCAGCATAAAGCCAACCCATCCTAAATAGGAAAGTCCAAGAAAGCCGTAAGTTGAAACATCGGCATAGACCGACCATTCTGGAAAGAACTTTATAATGACCAATAAAAAGGCACTGGAGGCCAAATAGGTTTGAATGCCATACCATGCGACAGCAATAAGCCCACGGATAACTGCAGGAATATTAGCACCAAGAACACCAAAGGTTGCGCGGCAAATAACAGGATAGGGCGTACCAGTTTGTTGGCTAGACTTGGCAATGAGGTTTGTAAAAAACTGAACAATTGCAATGCCGATGAGTAAAGATAAAAGTACCTGCCAGCTATTGAGTCCTAGTGCAAAAAGGCTCCCAGCCATGACATAACCGCCGACACTATGAACATCAGACATCCAGAAAGCAAAAATATTATAAGCGCCCCATGTTTGCTTTTTTAAAGGAGCCAAGTCTTGATTTGTCAGTTTTGCATCATAAGAAGGTTTAATTATTGCTTCGGTATTATTCATCTTGAACACTCACTTCCTTAAGATGGAGGCACTTTCAGCAGCATTGTTTTTCTGTCTAAAAGAATGAAATTAAAATTGTGTACAATGTGATATCTAAATTGTGCACAATTTAAATTGAGCAAAAGTTATGCCAAATTTAAAAAGTAGTGCTTATGAGTCATTTAAACTGGTATAGATTTTGGATATGCAGAGACAGATTTATAAAACGGGAAGTGCTTAATTTTTTATAAAAAGTAAGTAAATTTAGGTGTATAAGTGAGTCTTTAGAGATTTAATATTGAATTATTTAGTTCAGTATATTTGTTGTGGGAATGAGAGCAATATTCCAAAACGCTTAAGTTAAACTTACACTATTGTCATTAGATAAAGTTTTAAAAAGAGGGGGCATCAATAAAAATGGAGAAATCAATGCCATCGAATGCACCAAAAAAAGCCGTAGAAATGAGCAATGATGAAATTGATGACCATATATATAACGCTATTGTAGATGCTATTTTAAATCGACAACTTGCCCCTGGCGCACGTTTAGTTGAAGCACCTTTGTGTGAAGCATTCGGCGTAACGCGAGGAGTCTTAAGACGTGTTTTCGTCAAGCTTGCACATGATAAGGTCATCGAAATTCAGCCCAATCGTGGAGCACTCATCGCAAAACATAGTGCTCATGAAACAAAAGAGGTCTTTGAAGCACGCAGCATGCTTGAAATCGCTACTGTAAAAAAGCTAGCTCAAAAGTCACATAACCTAGATTTTAGTGAGCTTCGAGGTTTAGTAGATCAAGAGTCTCATGAGCGTTTAGCTGGCAATTGGGCCGAGTGGATTAAGCTATCAGGGCAATTTCATTTAAAGCTGATTGAAGCAAATCAAAATACGATTATGACCAGTTATTTGCAGACACTTATTGCAAGGACTTCGTTATTAATAGGGTTATATGAAATTCCCAAATATAATAATTGTTCAGCAGATGAACATCGTGCAATTTTAGATGCGATTGAACAAGGCGATGAAAAGCGAGCAACTCAATTGATGGAAGAGCATTTAGAACACTACGCGACGACATTTGTTGAAGAAGACCACACAGCAACAGCAGATCAAAATTTATTAAATTTATTTAAAAATAAAAAAATTGAAACTATTTAAACTAACTAAAAAATAATGGGCCAATTCCTATGGAAAAGGCCCAGATTGGTTATTTTATAGGAACGATTTGACGCGTTAGAAAATCAATAAATAGTTTGACCTTCTTCGATAAAATCTTACGGTTTGGCCATGTGACATATAAGTGAAGCGGCTGACTGGTGTAGTCCTCCAAACATTTCTGTAATTTGCCTTCTTTGTAATAAGGCTCTGCAATAAACTCTGGAAGAAAAACGATACCGTGATCTTTCAAGCACATATCTAATAATAATTCCCCATTATTACAGGTCATCACAGGGAAGCAATTAAAGGACACTTCTTTTTGATCTTTTTGGAAAATCAATTTTTTATGTCGGCTATCTTGATAGTAAATCAGAAATTTATGTTCTTTCAGTTCTTCTAAAGAGGTTGGAAGGCCATGCTGATTAAAATACTCTGGTGTTGCATATAAATATCGTTGATAGGTATTTAATATTTTACTATTTGCCAAATTTGGAGGTGAACCATCTACACGAATGGTTAAATCAAATTTATTATTATTCATGTCTAGTAGTTGATCAGTCATGAATAAATCAATTTTGATGCTGGGATATTTCTCAATAAAGTCTGAAATGATATTTTGAAGAAAAATATTGCTAAAAGACATTGGCGTATTGAGTTTGAGTTCGCCTTCTGGGTACTGCTGGTTATAGCTAATTTCGTAGGCAGCCCATTCAAACTCACTTAAAATGACTTTGCTATGCTGATAAAACTTTTCTCCACAAGAGGTGAGGTTCATCTGTCTTGTGGTTCGGGTTAACAGTGTGGTTTTCAGGTCATTTTCGAGGTAGCAAACACGTTTGGCCACTAAGTCACGAGAGATGTCGAGTGCTCTGGCTGCGCTACTAAAATTCCCATGTTCTACGACACTTACAAAAGTGGAAATACAGTCTAATCGATCCATGGATAAGCAAAAGTTAAAAAAATATATATCAATGATTAAACTATAAAAATTAAAAAGCAATCATTGATTTTATTGTATTCGTACAGCATACAGATTCGTGCTGATTTGCTGTCTATGCTTTTACATTTTTATCTGTTTTGATAATGACCAGTAAGCAATTTTAATGCATTACTCATAAGGAATAATGGAGTTTACCCATGAATAAGTCACTTTTAGAACAACTTTCACCAACAAATTGTCAGGTTATTTTTATTGATCATCAGCCACAAATGGCTTTTGGGGTACAGTCAATAGACCGCCAAGTATTAAAGAATAATACTGTAGGCTTAGCAAAAGCAGCTAAAACATTCAATATTCCTGTCACCATTACCACGGTTGAAACTGAAAGCTTTTCTGGCCATACCTATCCAGAACTTTTAGATGTATTTCCAGATGCTCCATTACTAGAACGTACTTCAATGAATTCATGGGATGACCAAAAAGTACGTGATTCGCTTGCAAAAAATAATCGTAAAAAAGTGATTGTTTCAGGTTTGTGGACTGAAGTGTGTAATAACACCTTTGCTTTTGGCGCCATGCTTGAAGGTGATTATGAAATTTATATGGTTGCGGATGCTTCGGGTGGTACCTCGAAAGAAGCACATGACTATGCCATGCAACGTATGATTCAGGCAGGTGTTGTTCCAGTAACTTGGCAACAAGTCTTACTTGAATGGCAACGTGATTGGGCACATCGTGATACGTATGATGCAGTTATGGCAATTGTACGCGAGCATTCTGGTGCTTATGGTATGGGTGTTGATTATGCCTATACGATGGTACATAAGGCGCCTGAACGTACAACATCAAAACACGAAGTACTTGCACCAGTTCCTGCAAAATAAGAAATAGTTGAGTTAAGGGTATTTCGATATTTAAGTTGATTTATTCGATTTTTGATTATATTTGATAAGTGGAAAAGCCATCTGCAACTGTTCGAGGCAGGACAAAATCTGAAAAGATTGTAATTGAACGAGTTTTGCAGATCTTGCGCTGCCTTATGGCAGCTCAGGTTTTGTTACTTTTCCCGAAAGAAAAGTAACAGAATTAACTCCTCTTATTGGATGTAAAACGGTCAGACTCCGTCGTGTAAAATCAAAAATAATAATGAAATATATATGTTGCTATACCTTTATTTTTTAGAACGATAATTCACAAGAATGGAGTTCAGAATGACCGAAATAAACCTCATCCTCATAAACGGTAAAATCACAACACTAGATCCTCAGAAACCCGAAGTACAAGCAATTGCGATTGCAGACGGTAAAGTCGTACGTACGGGTACAAATGATGAGGTTATGAAGCTCGCAATACCTACAAGCAAAGTCGTAGACTTAAATGGTCGTCGCGTTATACCGGGTCTAAATGACAGTCATCTACATATTATTCGTGGTGGCCTAAATTACAATATGGAATTGCGCTGGGAAGGTGTGCCATCCGTTGCAGATGCACTACGCTTACTTAAAGAGCAAGCAGACAATACGCCAGCTCCACAATGGGTCCGTGTAGTAGGTGGTTGGACTGAGTTCCAGTTTGCCGAAAAGCGTTTACCGACTTTAGAAGAAATTAATAAAGCTGCGCCAGATACTCCTGTCTTCGTTTTACATTTATATGCCAGTGCCTTGTTGAACCGAGCTGCGCTTGATGTATTAGGCTTTAACAAAGACACGCCAGACCCACCGGGTGGCAAGATTGTACGAGATGAAAAGGGTGAACCAACAGGTCTGTTGCTCGCAACTCCATCCGCTATGATTTTATATTCGACCTTAGGTAAAGCGCCGAAATTGCCAGTTGAAGATCAAGTCAATTCAACTCGTCATTTCATGCGTGAGTTGAACCGATTAGGTATTACTTCAGCAATTGATGCAGGTGGTGGTGGTCAAAACTACCCTGAAGATTATGATGTAATTAAGCAATTGCACGATCAAAATCAAATGACGGTTCGAATTGCTTATAACCTATTTGCTCAGAAGGCAGGCCAAGAGCTTGATGATTATCGCCGCTGGACAGAAATGACATTTCCGGGCGATGGTGATGAATTATTTAGAATGAATGGAGCTGGTGAGAACCTGACGTGGTCGGCCGGTGACTTTGAAGATTTCTATGAACCACGTCCAGATTTACCAGAAAAAATGGAAGGTGAACTCGAAGCCATCGTAGAACACTTGGCTGAAAAGAAATGGCCATTCCGTATTCATGCAACTTACGATGAAAGCATTAATCGTTTGCTCAATGTATTTGAGCGCGTCAATTCAAAACAGCCATTCGCAACTCGATTTATTATTGACCACGCCGAAACCGTATCTGAGCGTAATATTGAACGTATTGGTGCGTTGGGCGGTGGTATTGCCATTCAACACCGTATGGCATATCAAGGTGAGATTTTCGTAAAACGCTATGGTGCCGAAGCCGCTCAGGCAACGCCACCAGTCAAGAAAATGTTAGAACTCGGTGTTCCTGTGGGTGCCGGGACAGATGCGACTCGTGTTGCCTCTTATAACCCCTGGGTGTGTTTGTATTGGCTAAGTACGGGTAAAACAGTCGGTGGTTTACCTCTCTATGATGAAAAAAATCTATTAGACCGTCAAACAGCACTCAAACTCTGGACCAAAGGTTCAGCTTGGTTCTCAGGTGAAAAAGATGTCAAAGGTTCACTCACAGCAGGGGAACTTGCCGACTTAGTTGTGCTGTCAGATGACTACTTCAAAGTTGAAGCAGAAGATATCCAGTGGATTGAGTCTGTACTCACTGTTTTAGGCGGCAAAGTGGTGTACGCAGGGGCAGAGTTTAAGCAAGACGATCCGCCGTTACCGCCAGCATCTCCAACATGGTCGCCGGTAAAACGCTTCGGTGGTCAGTGGCGTTTATCTGAAAACCGTAATGCACCTTCGAATCAATCATTACAGTCGCAAAGTGCATTGTGTGCATGTGCTAGCAGCTGTGGAATGCATGGACACAGCCACGCTTGGATGCTTGATGTACCTGTAAATGATAAGGACAAAAAATCTTTCTGGGGCGCACTTGGGTGCTCGTGTTTTGCATTTTAAATAAAACAGTATGGGAACCTGCTGATTAAATGGCTTGATTCTCTAAGGTATGTACGATGAAAATGTACTTGTTATCTTTGGCTGTAGGGTTGCTCGTTGGTGTCTTATATTACGTTTTAAATGTGAAGTCACCAGCTCCACCTCTTGTTGCGTTAGTCGGATTATTAGGCATGGTAATAGGAGAGCAATTGCTTCCTTTTATCAAATCCTATTTTTAATCCGTTTCATTCAAAAAAAGCTAAATGGTGTCATGCCATTTAGCTTTTTATATTAATAAATATCTTCAATTACTTTATACGACGGCCTTGTTCGTCAATAATCACTTCGCCATCTTCTTTTGCAAAATAGCCTAAGTTTTTTGAATCTAAAATGTCGAGCACTACTTCAGAGGGGCGGCAAAGTCGTGTGCCTTTTGGTGTAACCACAAATGGGCGATTAATTAAAATTGGGTACTGAACCATAAAATCAATTAACTGCTCATCGGTCCAATGATCTTGTTCCAACTCTAAATCTTTATATGGATCAACATTTTTACGAATTGCTTCACGTACAGTTAGGTTTGAATCCTTAATGAGTTGGATTAGCTCATCTTTACTTGGTGGTGTTTTTAAATATTCAATAACGAGAGGTTCAAGCCCGGCATGACGAATGAGTGCCAAAGTATTGCGTGACGTGCCACATGCAGGGTTATGGTAGATCTTCACTAATTCAGTCATGACAAATTTATCGATAAATTAAGATATTGCATTTATATATGGATATCCGTATATTTGCAATAACGAATATATACTGTTGAAGATATGATCAACCAAGTCGATTTCTTTAAATGTCTATCTGACCAAACTCGGTTAAATATTCTTAAATTAGTTCTAAATAAACAAAATATTTGTGTTTGTGAGCTAACAGAACAGCTTGAGTTGAGCCAACCGAAAATCTCTAGACATTTAGCCTTATTAAGAACTCATGGCGTATTACTGGATGAAAGAAAAGGACAGTGGGTCTATTACAGCTTAAATCCTGATTTGCCTGTCTGGGCTTTAGATATTTTAAATGTGATAGAAAATGACGAGAGTGGGACAAAAGTAAAACAACAAGATCAGTCTTTCATCACGACAACGTGTTGTGATTAATCTTCCTAAATTTTGTCTTAGAAAATGCAGATTTATTTAGCATAAGTGTATGAGCCACTTGTGTATTGAACGCAACTAATTTCTTCTTCGAGTAGAACATGACCAAACAAGGGCTTTCCTTTTTAGATCGAAACCTGACGCTATGGATTTTTATTGCGATGGCTTTAGGTTTAGCTATTGGAATTTTCTTTCCTCAGGTATCTGTGTCTTTAAATGAATTAAGTGTAGATAACGTTAATATTCCAATTGCAATCGGCCTAATTTTGATGATGTATCCACCTTTAGCAAAGGTTGATTATGCTACGTTACCAGAAGTATTTAAAGATAAGAAAACCTTAACTTTATCGTTGGTACAGAACTGGATTATTGCTCCAGTTTTAATGTTCGTACTTGCGATAGTTTTCTTGCATAGTTATCCGGAATACATGACAGGCCTGATTTTGATTGGTTTGGCACGTTGTATCGCAATGGTTTTGGTTTGGAATGGTCTTGCTTGTGGTGATAACCAATACGTTGCAGCTTTGGTTGCCTTTAACAGTATTTTCCAAATTTTGTTCTTTAGTACCTACGCATGGCTTTTCTTAACTTTCTTACCTCCGTATTTTGGTGTAGCAGGGCAAGTCATTGATGTGAATTTTTGGACCATCACACACGCGGTTTTGGTGTACTTAGGTATTCCATTCTTAATGGGGTTCTTGACGCGTTTGATTTTAGTCAAGTCGAAAGGGTTGGAATGGTATCAAACTAAATTTTTACCAAAAATCAGCCCAATTAGTTTAATTGCTTTACTTTTTACCATCGTGGCGATGTTTAGCCTAAAAGGTGGCGATGTGGTGAGCTTACCTTTAGATGTATTACGTATTGCGATTCCACTGACGATTTACTTTGTGGTGATGTTCTTTATTAGCTTCTTTATGAGTAAACGTATGGGGAATAATTACCCGCGTACAGCGGCAATTTCATTTACGGCGGCAGGTAACAATTTTGAGTTAGCTTTAGCGGTTGCCATTGCAACATTTGGTTTGGCATCACCTGTAGCATTTACCACAGTGATTGGGCCATTGGTTGAAGTACCAGTGTTGATCTCACTGGTTTCGGTTTCGCTTTGGCTGAAGAAAAAGTATTACTCTTGAAAACGTAGCAAAATTTAAACTATTTTTTGCTAAAAATGACTTTAAAAAAGTGCCTTTATATAGGCACTTTTTATTGCCAGTTTTTCCGTTCAAATCATTGTGGGCAAAAGTTTTTGCAATAGTTCAATAAAGTTTGAAACTTTGGCAGAACCCTCATTTTCTCGTGTAATCAAGTAAAGAGGCGCATTTAGTTTCATTGAATCATCAAACTCGCGATATACAATTTCATGTTCCCAAAAATTATGCATTGAGGCCGGCACAATCGTTATACCAATTCCAGCAGCGACTAAATTTAATGTAGCGGTAGGTCGAGGCGCTTCTTGAATAATGCGTGGACTAAAGCCTGCTTGGTAGCAACTATATAAAATATTGTCATATAAACCTTGTCCTGAAGAACGACGGTATAAAACAAAATTTTCATTTGATAAGTCATTTGAACTAATTTTTTCTTTTTGTGTAAGTGGATGGCCCATAGGCAATGCCACCATCATTGGCTCATCTAATATATGAAGATGTTTTAACCCGATATCACGACTGATCGGTGCTCTCAAAAAAGCAATATCAAGTTTCTCGGAGATTAATCGATCTAATTGTTTTTGGCTGCCTGCTTCTTCAAGTTTGGTTTGTACCTTTGGATATATTTCTCGATATGAGCGCAATACTAGTGAAATAAGCGGATGCAAACCTGCGGAACTTGTAAAACCAATATTGAGTTGTCCAGTTTTACCTTGGCTAACATCTTGGACTAATTTTGGAATATGGCGCGCATGTTCTAATAAAAGTTGTGCTTCTTTAAATAAAGCTAAACCCGCTTCTGTGGGTTCAATTCCTCGAGGCTGGCGAATAAGTAATTGTGTACCAAGTTCTTCTTCGAGTTTTTTAAGTAAACGCGTTAGAGGCGGCTGTTGAATAAACAATCGGTTTGCGGCATGCGTAATATTCCTTTCTTCAATTACCACAACAAAGGCATGAAGCTTATGTAAATCGAGCATAGGAATACCTTTATGGTATGGTTAATGAAAATAAAAGCATTTGTAGATATATCACAAAAGTATCATTCTATCTTGGTCAGATAAAGTGAAAAGTAACGAAAATGAACCATGTTGAGATTGCCGTGCAGAAGGAGACAGTACCGACTTGCACAGAGTTATTTTTAGGTTTTTTAACATTAGGTTTAATTGGATTTGGCGGTGTGCTGCCATTAGCCCGTAAAGTTATTGTAGAGCAGAGACAGTGGTTAAGCCCTGAAAAATTCACTGAGTTACTGGGTCTGTGTCAATTTTTACCGGGTGGCAATATTATTAATTTATCTGTTGCCATTGGCATGGAGTTTCGCGGTGTTCGTGGGGCAGTGAGCTCGCTCATTGGTCTGATCCTTGCACCTACTGTTATTGTTGTACTTTTACATTATGTCTATGAGCAGTTCCAAGACAACCTTATGGTTAAGCATCTTTTTGAAGGGCTGGGAGCAGCAGCAGCAGGGCTTCTGGTAGCAACTGGCTTAAAAATGTTGAAACCATTATTACGTAACCCAGTAGCGATGTGTGTTGTCGTGGCTGCAATTATCAGTATTGCTTTTCTAAAAATCTCTTTACTAGTGACGATGCTGATTTTATTGGCACTTTACTCAGCTATCATTTGGAGACGTGTGTAATGGGCGCAGTTTTACTTACTTTAGCGATCATTTTTACTCAGTTGTCTCTTATCGCATTTGGTGGTGGCAATACAATTTTGCCTGAAATGCAACGCCAAGTCGTTGATATTCATCATTGGATGACGGCACAAGAATTCAGTGCATTGTTCGCCATGGCTCAAGCTGCCCCTGGTCCGAACATGATGATTGTGCCGTTGGTAGGGTGGCATGTAGCAGGGCTGTCGGGTCTACTTGTGGCCTCTACCGCTAAATTTTTACCTTCATCTCTTATTACTGTGTTTGTAATGAGAGGTTGGTCTAAGTTCAAAGACAAAAAATGGCGCCGTGTTTTACAGCTTGCTTTACAACCTGTCACTGTGGGAACTGTGCTTGCCAGTGCATGGATTATTTCTGAGGCAGCTGCAATAAATACTTTACTTATTATTATGGTCGTCATTGCAACTTTATTATCTTTAATTAAAAAGGTTCACCCTTTGCATGTCCTGATTGCTGGGGCGGTATTTGGTGTGGCCTTACTCTAGTTTAACCAGTTTGCCGACCTGCACTGGGATAAGTTCAGGTTGGCTTTTTTTGAATGAAAAGAATAAAATCTAAAAAACCGATCAAATATATAAAAACATACTGTTTTACCTATTCTGTGTTTTAACGTACTATGCATCTATTGAAAGAATTTGGATGCATTGGAGTAAAAACAGATGTTAGATCAAAACATTAAAACTCAATTAAAAGCTTACTTAGAACGTTTAGAAAGTCCAATCGAATTAGTTGCTGCTTTAGATGAATCAGATAAAGCTGCTCAAATTAAAGAACTAGTGGCTGAAATCGCTGAGCTTTCTGACAAGGTGACTGCCCGTTTTGATGGTAACAATACACGTCGTCCAAGCTTTGGTGTGGCTAAGGCAGGTGAACAACCTCGTGTGTTCTTTGCTGGCTTACCTATGGGTCATGAGTTTACGTCTTTGATCTTGGCACTGTTACAGGTGTCTGGTTATGCACCGAAGGTTTCTGATGAAGTGCTGAACCAGATTAAAGGTTTAAACCTTAAAGCCAATTTTGATGTATTCGTATCACTTAGCTGTCATAACTGTCCGGACGTGGTACAGGCGCTGAATCTGATCGCGATTTACAACCCGAACACCACAGCAACCATGATTGATGGTTCATTCTTCCAAGACGAAGTGGAACAACGCAAAATCATGGCCGTACCAATGGTGTTCCAAGACAACGAGCACATTGGTCAAGGTCGTATGACCCTTGAAGAGATTGTGGCAAAACTTGACACCAACTCAGCTGAAAAAGATGCAGCAGCACTCAATGCTAAAGATGCCTTTGATGTATTGGTGATTGGTGGTGGACCTGCGGGTGCAACAGCAGCAATTTATGCAGCACGTAAAGGTATTAACACGGGTATCGTAGCTGAACGCTTTGGTGGTCAGGTGATGGATACTATGGACATTGAAAACTTCACTTCAGTGCAAAAGACTCAAGGTCCTAAGTTTGCTGCCGAAATGGAAGCACATGTTCGTGAATACGATGTCGATATCATGAATCTGCAACGTGTCAGCAAAATCACAGGTGCAAACCAAACTGAAAATGGTCTGGTTGCGGTAGAACTTGAAAACGGTGCCAAACTTGAATCGAAAACCGTGATCCTTTCAACAGGTGCACGTTGGAGAGAAATGAATGTACCGGGTGAGCAAGAATATCGTACCCGTGGCGTTGCGTACTGCCCACACTGTGATGGCCCATTATTCAAAGGCAAACGTGTTGCCGTGATTGGTGGTGGTAACTCAGGTGTTGAAGCTGCAATTGACCTTGCAGGAATTGTTGAGCATGTAACTTTGGTTGAGTTTGATACAAAACTTCGTGCTGACCAAGTGTTGCAAAACAAACTGCATAGCTTGCCAAACACAACTGTGATTATGAATGCCTTAAGTACAGAAGTGTTAGGTGATGGTTCACAAGTGACTGGTCTTAAATATAAAGACCGTGCGACTGATGAAGAGCATGTGGTCGAGCTTGCAGCGATCTTTGTACAGATTGGTTTACTGCCAAATACTGACTTTTTAAAAGACAGTGAAGTTGAGTTAACCAACCGCGGTGAGATCATTGTGAATGACCGCAACGAAACCAATGTTCAAGGTGTATTTGCTGCGGGTGACTGTACTACTGTACCGTACAAGCAAATCATTATTGCTACAGGTGAAGGTGCTAAAGCATCCCTTTCTGCGTTTGATTACATCATTCGTTCTGGGCAGTAAAATCTAGTCTAAAACAAAAGAGCCAAAGGATATCCTTTGGCTCTTTTTATTTTTTATGGTTTATATAAACCGTGTTCGACTAAATGCTCTCGTAAAATACGACGTAGCTCTAATACCGCTTGTGGTGTGAGCTGAATTGAATGACCACCCGGAAGAACTTTCTCAGATTTTGCGCCTTCTAGGTGAGCGCTCTTATAGGGAACAATACCATCAGTAATCACATTTGGATCATCACTTTTGGTAATGTTACCCATAATAGAGTGGAAGACTAACCCTTGGTGCGGATTAATATTTTCTGTAAGTTCCATAAATTTAGATTGATGGCTTAAGTCACTTGGTCCATTTTGAATTAGACCATTATCAATGTTATTCAAGAAATCTTTAACATCTAAATTTTCAGTGGTGAGTGAAGTGGCAACAGCCGATAAAAATGCACCCGGTAAACGAATAATTTTACGTGCAGCTAACGTAAACCAACGATCTGCATAATCTGTACCTCTGTGAGGCGATGCCAAGAAAATTGCACGATCAAAGTTAGCAATTGAATGCATTTGCAATCGCTCAGTTACCATAGGATGTTTCTTGAAACGGTTCTGTTGACGTACAGTCATCAGTTTTAAGGCAGGTTTGGTAATATCACCATCACTGACCAGTAAACGGCTAATAATACCGCCCATACTATGACCTACAAGAACAGCATCATGTGCAGCAGGGTCACTTGGGTTTAGCGAACCAAACGCTTGTTTAAGCAGTGCATAAATTTGGAAGCGACTTTCCAAAATTGGCATGTTGGTCGAGTAGAAAACTTGCCAAACCTGATAGTTATCTCTTAAAACAGTATCGCCCATAACATCGTTGGTGAGAGCAATCCATGCCTCGGGGCTACTTGCCAAACCATGTACCAACACAATAATTTTTTTGTTGGGATTATAAGGTTCAAGCATATAGAGGTGCGGCATAGTTAAATGCTGATCACGATCAATCAGGCTTAAATAAGCCGCTACACCTAAGTTATTTTCAGCTAGCCATAAACCATAAGGTGCAGAGAAGTTCGCAGCTAGCGGATATTGCTTGCCTGCTACATTAATATTGTCGGTGCGATAAGGGTCATAAACTCGAATTACAAATTCTGGGTTATTTAGAATGTCTTGAACAGTTTTAGCATTTTTAGGCTCAGCCACAATCGTTGCTGCTAAATAACGGGCATGGTGAATATTAGGATTCACACCATTTTTATAACTGTAATTGAGTGGATCTAAAATATATTCATTAATGTCTTCTTTTCCTGAACTCGGAAAAACAGCCACAAATTCAGAACCGAAACCATCACGACGGTTGATTGTTCTTAAACCAGAGAAATTTAAGTTATAGCTCGAAATTAATTTCTCTAACTTTTGGCCAGTTAATTGTCTATGAAACTCAAAGTCTATTGAATAAACACTCTTACCAATATGGATTTGTGGCTCTACCACATTTTTTTTCGGGTATCTTAAATCATAAACACTCACCATTTTGGCAATGGCTTGATTATAAAAGTCGCGTATTTGAACTTGTCTGTTATCAAAAATACGGTCGGTCGGCTGACGTTTTGTTGAGAACAAATAGGCATAACTATAACGGATGCTCTTGTCGAGTAAGTTCAATTGCTGGTCTAAGCAATCGTCATATTTATTCTGAATCGCTTTTTGTTCATCAGCCGCTTTGTGTTTAGTGAATCGACTAATTTTACACTCGGAAGAATCTGATAAAGCCATCGCTTTTGCCAGATACATTTCGCTCGCAGCAGATAAAAGCTGTTCGTCTAAAATTTGGGGAAGACTTTTAAGCTGATTAACACAGGTGTCAGGGGAGTCTGTACAGGTTTTGGCCTCTTGTCCTGACATAGACAAAACGTTAAGACTTGCTTCACTCAGTTTATCTTGGGTAAGAATACTATTACGTTCATTTGCAATAGTAACGTTGAGAGCTTGTTGCTTAACATTGACCACCTGACATCCGCTCAGAATTGAACCGAGGAGTATGACCGTGAAGAGCGCTGAGTTTCTTTTTCTAACAAACATTATGGTCAAATATGTGGATCAGTAATATGCTGATCATACAAATTTTAAAGTATTTTTCAATTGATCAAATATAAAAAAAGGGCTGTCAAATCAGCCCTTTTTAATAAGCTTACATTCTTACTTCTTTGCAGGTGCAGTTGGGGTAGCTGGTGCCATAGCAGGGTTTGTTAATACTTGCCATACATTCCAACGACCTTGTTTTTCAATTTCTTGAATTAAACGATCTGCAACTTCAGCTTCGTCAGGGTATTTAACCTTGTAATTTTTCAAAGTCTGAATCGCATTTTTCTTTTGTTCCATTGCAATATAGTTATTTGCAGCGGCTAAATATGCTTCTTGAACATTGCCTTTAATGGCTTTGTCTAAGTATGGAATAGCTTCACGTTGACCACCACCTTCAGACAAACCAAAACCAAACCAGAAATTCGCTTCTGCATCGTCTGGGTTAATTTTTAAAAGTCTTTGAGCATATTCTAAAGATCTAGTTGTATGCGCAGTACCTAAATCAAGGTTACGGGCAAGTACGCTTGCTTTAAAAGCACGAATAAGAATATCAAATGACGCATTTGGATTAGCAGCTAATGTATCTAAGCGCTGAGTGACTTCTTTAAGTTTGCTTTCAAAACCTTTACGTTCTTGACGGTCAGTAAAGCGAGGCGGGTAGTGACGAGCTTTACCTTCAACAAGTTGTAAGAAGTCATCAATTTCAGTCACATCAATTTCATTATCGCCCGCTAAAACTGCGTATTTCATTGAACGTTGTGAATTATTGATAGTAGGTACAATTAATTTATTTGTATCTAATGTAAGTGATTTAGTTGGATCGTCCTGACGAGTTACCACCATTTTAGTTACAGGCTGTGCTGCAGCTTCTTTTAAAGCGACTTCAAACGCAGGTGGAGCATCATAATTAAATGGATTTAACGCATAAAATGGAGGAGTAAGCTCTGGTTCCTTGAAAACAAAAGGTTCAATTTTTTGTTCTTTTACAGGTGCCATTGTACACGCTGTTAAACTAGAAGTTGCAAGGATTAAATACGCCAATGGCTTAAAATTCATAGGATCTTCCGTTCATTTTAGTAAAGTCAGATTTGGTACAGCTAAGTCTAGGAAAAGCTAAACCCACTTGCAAGGGTAAGCGTGTTACATTATGAATCAAGAATATTACGTTTTTGATGTCTTGTTTTGTGCACCGCATTCACGACGAACTTCTTCAAGAATTTTTAGCTCTTCATCACTAAAAGGCTGTTCATCTTGGCTTTCTTTTTTGAAAGTTGGGTCAAGTTCAGATAAGCGTTGGCACAAACTATTCATACGTGTTTCATTATGTTGAATACGGTCAAGTAAAACTCGCATTCCTTCTAAAATTGGGTCAGATTGATCAGCAGTAGTCGCATACGGAGCAAAACCAATACTCTGTGCATAATCACGGCGACGTTCTTCATCTTTATCTTTAGTTTTGTCGGCATCTTTATAAATATAGCGAGCAGGGTTTCCAACTGCTGTTACACCAGCAGGAACCGCTTTTGTCACCACAGCATTTGAACCAACTTTAGCACCTTTACCTACTGTAAATGGGCCTAAGATTTTTGCACCAGCTCCTACAACCACACCATCTTCTAGCGTTGGATGGCGTTTGCCAGTTTTCCATGTGGTACCACCTAAGGTAACACCATGATAAAGCGTTACATCGTCACCAATTTCAGCGGTTTCACCAATCACAACACCCATACCATGATCGATAAAGAAGCGTTTACCAATTTTGGCACCAGGATGGATTTCAATACCCGTTGCAAAACGGCTAAATGATGAAACAAAGCGGGCAGTCCCTTTGCAATCTTTTTTCCAAAGCTCATGTGCAAGTCTGTGCAAGAGCAAGGCATGAATACCAGGATAAGTGGTGAGTACTTCAAATGTATTTCGTGCAGCAGGATCTCGCGCGAATACAGCCTGTATATCTTCTTTAAGCTGTTTAAGCATTGGATTAATCCTCCTTGTCCGATGATGCTTTTTTCCATTTGCCGCTGGTCAGAGCTTGAACTCGACTAAAAATACCGCGAAGTAAATGATATTCCATACGATCTAATTGTATACGACCAAATAAACGACGCAAGCGTAAAGGTAATAAACGTGGATTTTCTGGATCTAAAAATTCAATTTCGGTCAGCATTTTTTCCAAATGAGGATAAAACTCTTCCATTTGTTGCTGAGTGACTAAAGGCTCATCCCATTGCATGCTTTGACCTTGGGCAAGTGGCATTTGTCCATCATCAGAAACAGACCCTTTTTGCTCTAATACCGACATACGAAGTTCGTAACATACGACTTGAATTGCTTGAGCAACGTTAAGTACACCATAGTCCGAGTTTACAGGAATAGTAAGGTGATAGTTTGCTAAAGCTAATTCTTCGTTGGTTAAGCCCCGGTCTTCACGTCCGAAAACGATCGCAATCTGTTGACCTTGTGAAGCTGCCTTAATTGCTTCTTTGGAAGCAGGGCGCACATCGAGCAAAGGCCATGGAATAGTACGGCTACGCGCACTCGTTCCAAAAACTAAATGGCAATCTTTAATCGCGTCTTCGAGTGTTTCAACAATTTCAACTTGTTCTAATAAATCTTGTGCACCAGCAGCAAGCGCCTGAATATCTGGATGTGGATAGGTCTTTGGTGAAACCAGAACCAATTTACTCAAGCCCATTGTTTTCATTGCGCGTAAAGCACTGCCAATATTAGCAGGCAAAGTGGTATTGACCATCACAATACGCACTTGTGCTAATTGTTTTGACACGGCGGTGTCGTCAAACAAACTCATAAGATTTCCAGAAATTACGAATATTGAGAAACTTCGCTTTGGTATGAATCCAACGCATCATCAATAGTCATGTCCACAGGAGGTGAGGCAACAGGTTGTGGACGAACAGGTTCTGCTGCTTTAGCTGCCTTAGATTTTACCTGATATTCAATATGAATATTATCTTTACCAAAGTAATCTCTCAGTTTGGCAAGAAGTTCATCTAAAGGAGCGACTTTCCATTGCGGACCAAGCTGAAGTTCAGCTTGAGCATATGGTTGGTCAATCTGTAGTTGTATTGCAATATGCTGATGCATATCGACGTTACAATAAGGCAATAATATATTTTGTAGATCTTTAGCCAAACTTGGTTGCATTAAATCATGGGTTAATTTGATTTGAATACTGTTGGCACGTTTTTGTCTGATTTCATTTAAGTTAAATGCTTTGTTTAATCGCCCCATCGGACGATCAAAGCCTTCACGCTCATAAATTTCGCCTTCAAAGACGACTACACGTTCAACTTGAATGATATCTTTAAAGCGTTGGAAGCGCTCATGGTTACAGCTGACTTCAATACGTGCTGTTCCATCGTCAAGTACGATAACAACACGGTTTGGGAAGTTGGCTACATCAAGAACAAGACCTGCATAAACAGTCGTTACGCCACGTCGAGTTGCTGTAATTTCATTAAGTTTTGCAGGAATAAAGGCTTTGAGTTCTTGACGGTAAACATCAATAGGGTGACCTGTTAAATACAAACCAAGAGTGTCTTTTTCACCCTTAAGACGAACTTCATCGCTCCACGGCTTAACTGGCTTAGCGGGTTTACGTTGAACTTCTTCAACTTCACCAAATAAGTCCATAATGCCGCTTTCACGGTTACTGCGGGCTTGTTCAGCAGCTTGTACGGCTTCTGGCAATTGAGCCATTAAACTAGAACGTTCAATACCTAAACAGTCTAACGCACCAGCACGGATAAGTGCCTCTAAAGTTCGTTTATTGATTTTCTTCAAATCAATACGGTGGCAGAAGTCGAATAGGTCGGTATAAGGACCTTGTTGACGACGTGAGTCAATAACAGACTGCATTGCCTGTTCACCAACACCTTTAATTGCACCTAAACCATAAACAATGGTTTTATCATCACTGGCATGGAAATGATAAGTCGACATGTTAACCGATGGAGGTAAGACCTCGAGTCCGTTATTTCGACAGTCATCAATCAAAAATACGACACTGTCAGTATTCTGCATTTCCGATGACATTACCGCTGCCATAAATTCGGCAGGATAATGAGCTTTTAACCATGCCGTATGGTATGCAACAAGGGCATAAGCAGCTGCGTGAGATTTGTTGAAACCATAGCCTGCGAACTTTTCCATATAGTCGAAGATATGGTTGGCTGTGCTTTCGTCAATGCCTTTTTGTCCAGCACCTTCCAGGAAGATTTGGCGTTGTTTCACCATTTCTTCAGGTTTCTTTTTACCCATTGCACGGCGAAGTAAGTCAGCGCCGCCGAGCGTATAACCCGCACAAATCTGTGCAGTTTGCATTACCTGTTCTTGGTAAACCATAATCCCGTAGGTTGGCTCTAATACGCCTTCAAGCAAAGGATGAAGATATTCAAAATCTCCACCATGCATACGGTGAATAAAGTCAGGAATTAGGTCCATCGGGCCCGGACGATACAAAGACACGAACGCAATAATTTCTTCGAATTTACTTGGACGTGCTTCTTTCAGCATTCGTTTCATACCGACGGATTCAAACTGGAATACCGCGGTTGTATTTGCATCGGCAAAGACAGAATAAGCTTTAGGATCGTCAAGAGGGACGTGAGAAATGTTTAATGGGTCATTGCCACGATTTTTATTAATATTTTGAATCGCGTCTTCAATAACCGTTAAGTTACGTAAGCCCAAAAAGTCGAATTTTACGAGACCTGCAGCTTCTACGTCATCTTTATCGTATTGAGCTACACGGTTAGTACCGTCGGCGTCACAAAGTACCGCAGAGAAATCGGTAATTTTACCGGGTGCAATAACAACACCACCGGCATGTTTACCAGTATTTCGGGTAATACCCTCTAACTTTAATGCCATTTCCCAAATTTCGCTGGCATCATCATTATCTGGGTTTGAAGGGTTAGTTACGATATCTTTAAGCTGAGGTTCCATCTCAATCGCAGTTGCCAAATCTACACCGAGTGGTTTGGTTGGAACCATTTTTGAAATACGGTCAGCTAGACCATAAGATTTACCTAAAACACGGGCAACGTCACGAATTGCACCTTTTGCAGCCATGGTACCGAACGTAGCAATCTGGGAAACCGCTTCACGGCCATAAGTACGTGATACATAGTCAATAACACGGTCACGACCTGCGATACAGAAATCGACGTCAAAGTCGGGCATCGATACACGTTCTGGGTTTAAGAAACGTTCGAAGAGTAGGTCATAACGAAGTGGGTCAAGGTCGGTAATTTTTAAGCTATATGCAACCAATGAACCAGCACCAGAACCACGGCCTGGTCCTACAGGGACGCCATTATTTTTTGCCCATTGAATGAAGTCCATGACGATAAGGAAGTAGCCGGGGAATCCCATTTTAAGAATGATTCCGACTTCATAATCAATTCGCTCATCATATGGCTTACGAATTTCTGGCCAGTCTTCACCACGTTTTTCAACTGGGTAAAGATAGTTTAAACGCTCTTCCAAACCTTCTTTTGATAAGTGCTCAAAATAGCTGTCGATGGTAAAACCATCAGGAATTGGGTACTCAGGTAAGAAGTAAGTGCCGAGTTTTAAGCTGACATTACAGCGTTTAGCAATATGATAGGTGTTTTCAATAGCACTCGGGATGTCTGAAAACAGCTCGATCATTTCATCTGAGGTTTTGAAATGCTGTTCCGGGCTATATAAACGTGGACGTCGGTCATCTGCTAAAACATAACCATCAGCAATACATACACGGGCTTCATGTGCTTCGAAGTCTTCTTTTTCAACAAAGTGCACATCGTTATGTGCAACTACGCCAATTTTGTATTTAGCTGCAAGTTTGGCAGCTTCTTGAATAAAGTCTTCTTCGCCCGGACGATCAGTACGTGTTAAAGCAAGATAAACACGATCACCAAACTTCTCGATCCACTCTTCGAGTAAAGGTTCAGCTTTTTGTGGGTTAGATGAGCAAAGCATTTGCCCAACATCGCTGTGCTGACCTAGTAAAACAATAATATCTTGGTGTTGTTCTAGAACCCATTCTTTTTGTACGCAAGGGATACTGAGTTGCTGACCTTCAATGAAGCCACGCGAAACAATTTCAGTCATACCTTTCCATCCAACCTCACTCATTGCAAGTAACGTTGCACGATGCTGGGCATCGTTAAGACGGATGGTGCTACCTAAAATAGGTTTAATACCTTTTTTTAGACAAGAGTTATAAAACTTTACAGCAGCATGCAGGTTGGATAAGTCGGTAAGTGCCAGCGCAGGCATTTCATCCTTTACAGCAGCCTTGACCAAGTCGGGTATGCGAACAATCGACTCTGTAATCGAAAATTCTGTGTAAATACCGAGATGAACAAACTGCATAAACCAATCCTTAATGCGACCGAAGCATAGTTTAACACGCAAAGTTCAAACGAAATGCTTAATATTTTGGCAACTGTTATGGATTTTAGTATTTAAACAGAATGTTGAGAACACGAAAGTGGAGGATTGACCAAAGATGGTGCGTATTTTCAAGGAGAGAATTAAGGAGAAAAGAACCAGCCCAAACTGATTTGGGCTGGTTGAAAAACTTAGTACTGCCAGAACATGCGTTGAATTTCTTTAGCATCATTCGTCTTAGTAAGAGCTAAAGCTGCAAGAAGACGTGCTTTTTGTGGGTTTAAGTCATGAGCAGCTACCCAACCATATTTATCGTCAGGTTGTTCAGCATTACGTAATACGAAACCTTGTGGTACACGTGATGAACGGATAATTTGAATACCGTCTTTATCATGAAGTTTTTGTAAAGTTGGAACGATATAGTTCGCAACAGAACCGTTACCTGTACCCGCATGGATAATCGCTTTAGCGCCAGCTTTTGCATATGCTTCATAAGCATCAGGAAGCATAGAGTCTGAACCGTAAACGATTTGTACGAGTGGAAGTGCATCACCTTTAATATTTTCAATATTAAATTCTGAAGCATTTGCAAAACGTTTAACAGACTGTCTGAACCAGTATGGTTTACCTTCAACTAATGTACCTAAAGCACCCCATTGGCTAACAAAAGCATTTGTATGAATGTTAATGCCTTTAGTTACATCACGTGCAGCAAAAATAGAGTCGTTCATGAGAACCATAACGCCTTTATTTTTTGCTTCATCAGAAGCTGCTAAAGCAACTGCGCTATAAAGGTTAAGTGGTCCATCTGCTGACAGTGCAGTTGAAGGACGCATTGAACCAACAACAACAATTGGTTTGTCAGTATGAACAACAAGATTTAAGAAAAATGCTGTTTCTTCTAAAGTGTCTGTACCATGAGTAATTACGACACCATTCACAGATGGCTTCTTAACAAGGTCGTTTACTTGACGAGCAATTTGTAATAATTCCTTGTCAGTAATACTTTCAGAAGCAACCTGTAATGCTTGAATACCGCTTACATTTGCCAAATCTTTGATTTGTGGCACTGCATTGATTAAAGCATCAACTGGAACTTTTGCTGCTGTGTAAGTTGCACTATTTGCTGAGCTTGCGCCAGCACCAGCGATTGTACCGCCAGTAGCAACGACAACAACATTGTTTTTTGCGTAAAGTGGGAGAGAGCAGGCCAATAAGCCCATAGCTAAACCGAAAGATTTAACAGTTTTAGTCAACATCGAAAATATCCTTATGAAGTGACGAAGTAGAAGTTTGCTGAATACGCCTGCTTTTCCTAAGCAAAATACATACCATATAAAACATATTCGCAACTTGTCTGAATAAGAAGCATCCCTGAATATCATTTTGTTTCGACAACAATCATTTAGTCATTGCTCTTATTCAGCGCTAATAAATATCATGAAAAAAATAAAAAATCTATTAAGGTTTTCTAATTTATCTCTCTTTTTTACTTTTTTATATAAAGATTGCAAATGACTTTTTTATTATTATAAAAATAGAAAATAATAGGTGGTTTTGAAGTTTTATTTACCATGTGATAATTTTATATTGTTGATTTTTAATGTTATAGTTGAAATTATAAATAATATTAAAATTCATATAGTTAAACTCAATAATAATTTCAGTTATTTAATATAAATAATAAGAAATAAATTGAATTAAAAAGTAAGCATTTGATCTATATTTTTAAAAATATAAATTTTGATTGTTTGGTTTTTATTCTTTTTTTAAGGTTTGGATTTGTGAAATTTAATAGGAGTTAAAATCTATTTTTGAGACTATTATTTAATATAAAAATGTCCGTAAATTTTGATTGTTTAATTTAGAATAAAAAAAAGAGCAATTTTATTGGTCATATAAAATTGCTCTTTAGTTGGGAGAGTGGGAGAAAAGAGAAACTTAAGCGATCGTTTGTTCTTGTGTTGTTTTAATTAATACAGGTTCAGGTGACTCTTCAATATCAGCAACTTTGTCACCTTCAAGTTTTGCGACGACTGCGGTAGCAATACTATTACCCACCACATTTGTAGCGGTGCGACCCATATCTAGGAATTGGTCAATTCCGAGCAATAATAAAATGCCAGCTTCAGGTAAATGGAACATCGTCAGGGTTGCTGAAATCACCACAATAGAAGCTCTCGAAACACCTGCAATACCTTTACTTGTCACCATAAGAGTTAACAAAATTAAGATTTGTTGGGTGAAGCTCAAATCAATATGGTAAGCCTGAGCAATAAAGAGTACTGCAAATGTGGTGTACATCATTGAACCATCTAGGTTAAATGAATAACCCAAAGGTAAAACGAAACTGGTCACTTTTTTAGGCACACCGAACTTATTCAGGGCATCCATAACTTTAGGATAAGCCGATTCGCTCGAAGCTGTAGCAAAAGCAAGTGTTACAGGTTCACGAATTAACTTACCTAAACGGAAGATATCTTTTTTAAGTACGATTGCACCAACAGAGAACAAAATGATCCAAAGTAATAAAAGACCGAAGTAGAACTCTGCAATTAAAATACCGTAGTCAACAATTAAGCCTAGGCCTTGTACAGTAATTGCAGATGCAATCGCTGCAAACACTGCTACAGGTGCAAATTTCATGACGTAATCAGTAATACGGAACATGATTTTACTGAGTTCATCCGTTAGACGAATAATAACGGAGTCTTTTTCTTTACCCTGATTGACATAAGCAAGTGCTGAACCAAAGAAAATAGCAAATACAAGCACTTGTAAAATATCATTATTCGCCATGGCTTCTGCAATACTGCGCGGGAATACATGGCTTAAGAATGACTGTAGTGTAAAGCCAGTAGTCGCTGGGAGAGTGGCGCTACTGAGTTCTTGAGCTGTTGGTAATACTAAATTTAATGCTGCGCCAGGCTGGAAAAAGTTGACTAAGCCCATACCGATTGCAAGCGATACAAACGAAGCAGTAATAAACCAAGTCATTGACTTAAGCGTGATACTACCAATAGAAGTTGATTTACCCATAGATACAATGCCAGACACAATTGTGGCAAATACCAATGGTGCAATAATCATTTTGATGAGACGTAAAAAGATATCTGTGACAATATTAAAATAAGAAGCGATTTGCTTCAGTTGCTCACCTTCGTTAAAGAAGTGGTGACAAATCCAACCTGTCAATACGCCTAATAAAATAGCAACCACAATATACTTGAGCAATTTCTTTTGCTTCATAGGAACCTCTATCCTTTGGGTTCAATCATCTTTTAGATGGGCTAGAGATGATTGAAAAGCTTTCCTTGTAACTTCAGTTCGATCCTTTAACTGATTTCATCTTCCTAAATCTGCATCAGTATTAACCGAATCGAATATGGTGATGTTGTTATGGAAAGGGATTGTTGCTCGATTTTGAAGCAGTGTGAAATGCAAAAAAATATCAACTCATGCATTTTTTGCATAATAGCTAAAAATCAAATAGAGGAAAAATATAATAATTTAATCGAATGGTAAAAAATCTAGGTTTCTTTTTAGGGAGCGAGGGTGGTAAATTAAATTTATTAAAAATATATATTAATCAATATATTAATTTAATTTATTAATTTTTTAAATAGAAGTGAATAAATTTTAAATGCATATATAGATGATATAAAAAACAAAAAAGGCATCTAATTTAAGATGCCTTTTTTATTATGCAATTTTTAACGGCGATTTGCTAAGAAACGACCTAAACGACCAATTGCTTCGCGTAATTCATTTTCTGCAGGTAAGAAAACAACTCGGAAGTGATCTGGTGTTGGCCAGTTAAATCCCGTTCCTTGTACCAAAAGTACTTTTTCTGCACGAAGTAAATCTAACATTAACTTTTCATCATCTTCGATTGGATAAATATTAGGATCAAGTCGTGGGAAACAATACATTGCACCTTCTGGTTTAACGCAGCTTACCCCAGGAATCTCATTTAACATTTCCCATGCAATATTGCGCTGTTCATATAAACGACCACCAGGGCGGATTAAGTCATTAATAGATTGATAGCCTCCAAGTGCAGTTTGAATTGCATATTGAGCTTGTACGTTTGCACATAAACGCATAGAAGCCAACATGTCTAGGCCTTCAATATAATCTAATGCACGACTTCTATCGCCTGTGATTGCCATCCAACCTGAACGGAAACCTGCAATACGATAAGCTTTTGATAAACCATTGAACGAAATACATAGTTGGTCGCCGGCTAAAGAGGCAACTGAAACGTGCTCAATTCCGTCATAAACAATTTTGTCGTAAATTTCGTCAGCAAATAGAATGAGGTCGTATTTCTTGGCAAGTGCCACAATTTGTTCAAGCACATGGCGTGGATATACCGAACCAGTTGGATTGTTCGGGTTAATGATCACAATACCGCGCGTATTTGAAGTAATTTTACTTTCAATATCGGCAATATCTGGATACCAACTGTTTTCTTCATCACATTTATAGTGAATGGCTGTACCACCTGAAAGGTTAACGGCTGCTGTCCAAAGCGGATAGTCCGGCATTGGAATGAGCATTTCATCGCCATCGTCAAGTAGACCTTGCATAGCCATTACAATAAGTTCAGACACACCGTTACCAATATACACGTCATTCACGTGCATATTTAGGATGCCTTTTTGCTGGTAATATTGGCAGATCGCTTTACGTGCTGGAAAGATACCTTTCGAATCAACATAGCCAATTGCATTTGGCAGGTTTAAAGCAACGTCATTAATAATTTCTTGTGGTGCTTCAAAACCAAATGGAGCAGGGTTGCCGATATTTAGCTTAATGATTTTATGTCCTTGCTCTTCCATTTCATTGGCGGCTCGTAATACAGGTCCGCGAATGTCATAGCAAACATGCTCAAGCTTCGATGATTTCTTAATTTCACGAGAAGTTGGCATGGATTGGAGAGTAGCAGTATTTTTAGACATAGCTGGATTCACTTTTGCATATCGGTATAAATAACTTTTAAATGTTTTAACTGTCACCAAATTCAGATCGTGTTGATCTTTTAGTAATTCAACAATTTTTTCATGGGTAAAGCCCGATTGCTGATACTGTTTGATAACTGGTAATAGTTGCTGGAAAAGCACACTTTTTTTCTGAGACATGTTTTGTCCTATACAACCGTGCCAAACAAGAATAGCACCATCTTTGCTTCCTTGAAAGAAAATAAAACATAAATCTGCTTACTTTTGTTTTTATAATTTGCTTACCTTTTGCTTTCTATTACTTAGATGATTAAATTCCAACAAATTTTACGTTCAGAGACTAGTGTTTTTTTGATGAATGGCGTAAATATAAAATACGATTATCAATTTATGTTTACATCAGAATAAAAGGTGCAGCTCATGGGAAAAGTTAATAAAACAGACCGGGAATGGCAAAGAGAGTTATCACCAGAAGAATATCGGATAACGCGACAAAAGGGCACTGAACCAGCTTTTACGGGGCAATACTGGAACACTAAGCAACATGGTACTTATGTTTGTCGTTGTTGCGGCGCGGAATTGTTCTCATCAGATGCAAAATACGATAGCGGTTGCGGCTGGCCAAGTTTCTTTCGTCCAGTAAATGGAACGGTCATTGAAGAACATGAAGATTTAACGCATGGTATGGTCAGAACAGAAATTGTTTGTCATGATTGCGAAGCTCATCTTGGGCATGTTTTTGAAGATGGACCACAGCCGACTGGTTTGCGCTACTGTGTGAACTCGGCATCATTACAACTTAAAACACAAGAAAAAAATGACGAGGAAACTTATCCATGAGTAACATTTATCAGTTTGAAGCTGAATTGTTAGAAGGTGATATTAAGCAATTTGCTGATTACAAAGGTAAAGTTTTATTAATTGTAAATACTGCCAGTAAATGTGGTTTTACTCCACAGTTTGCGGGTCTCGAAAAACTTTATGAAAAATATAAAGATCAAGGTTTAGAAGTTTTAGGTTTTCCCTGCAATCAGTTTGGTGGGCAAGATCCAGGAAATAATAAAGAAATCGGAGCATTCTGCCAGCGAAATTATGGGGTGAAGTTCCCTATGTTTGCCAAAGTAGATGTAAAAGGGCCTGAAGCTCATGTGATTTTTAGATATTTAACACGTGAAGCAAAAGGAATTTTGGGAAGCAGTAGCATTAAATGGAACTTTACCAAGTTTTTAGTTGGTAAAGATGGCTCAGTTTTGAATCGTTATGCACCTACAACCAAACCAGAAGCATTAGAAGCTGATATTGAAAAAGCATTAGCGGGCTAATCAATTCAATGAACGCTATTCCTCAAACTTTCGAGTTTTGGCAAGATCGGCGAATACCATATGTTGAAACTCGAAGGTCGTGCTTTAGCCGAACATGTTATAAGTCTCATAGCCATCCAACATTTTCTATTGGGGCTATAGATGAAGGGAATAGTGTTTTTCAAAGTTCTTTTGGCACTGCACAAGAGATCTCTGCGGGTACTTTAGTTATTGTGCCCGCACATATTGAGCATTCTTGTAACCCGAAGCCAAATGAGGCTTGGAGTTACCAAATGCTGCATTTGGATATAGCTTGGTTAAGCCAGTTATATTCAGAATTTCAAGAGCAAGGTTTTGATTTGCATCTACCTCAGCATAAGCCGCTCATTATAAAGGACGACTCTTTATATGAAGCTTTCACTGAAATGAATGAGACACTATTTGATTCGCAAAAGTTAATTCTTGAAAAAGAACAATCGCTTCTTCATTGTCTTATACATTTGTTATTGCCTCATTTTATTTTAGAAGACATACAAAAACCTCAGTATTTATATAAAGATTTTCTAAATTTGGTCGATGTGATTAATTCTTCTGAGAATTTTATTTCTTTAGAGGAGCTTGCCCAGCAGGTTGGTTTGAGTAGATACGCAATCATACGGCTATTTAAAGCCAATGTTGGTTTAACACCACATGCCTTTCAAATAAATTTAAAGATTAACCAAGCTCGAGAACTCCTTAAACAAGGAATTTCACTCGCAGAGCTGGCTGCCAATTTAGGCTTTAGTGATCAAAGTCATTTTCATAAAGCATTTAAAGCTCATACGGGTGTTACTCCTCGACAGTTCCAACTTGCAGCCGCGCAATAATTTACAAGAAATAATTCGCTTCTATTTTTAAGATTTTCCAGACTGTTTTATAGATGAAGCTGTTATGGAAGTTTTTTTAGTTATCGCATTTACTCATTTCTTAGCATTGTTATCTCCGGGTCCAGATTTCTTTTTAATTCTCACTAGTCTTCTGCAAAAAGGACGCGGTTATACCTATGGTGTTGTTTTGGGCATTACTTTCGGAAATGCTTTAATTTTAGCTGCATGTTTGTTTGGTTTTATGCTGCTTGGAGATTTGAGCAGTAGCATTCTTACATTATTGAAATGGCTTGGTGCAGCTTATTTAGTTTATTTGAGTGTTCTTTGCTTTAAGGCAGCCAGATCTAGTGTTTTATCTTTTTCAACTGAAGATAATAATTTAAGTGATCAAGCCAACCTTAAGCAAAACAAAATTAAAAGTTTAATGTTAGGTGTGCAGTCTAGTCTTCTAAATCCAAAAAATATTATGTTTTATAGTAGCTTAATGCTGCTTATACAACATAAATTTAGTTTATTTCAAAAACTGCTTATGAGTGTATGGATGGTCGGTGTGGTTTTAATCTGGAATATCTTATTGGTTAAACTGCTGGCCCATGAACGAATCTTAGTCAAAATTAAGCGCTCTGCAACAGGTTTATATTATTGTTCTGCGGTAGCTTTTATTCTTTTTGCTGTGCTTTTGATTACATATAAATAGTGTTATAGCCCCCAGTTGTACAACCTGAGTAAAAGGCTGTACAACTGCTAAGAAGAGGCTTACAGAATCGCTTTTAAACGCTTAACTACTTCTTCACATTGAGCTAAATCTGCCACTAACGCCATACGTACATGGTTAGCTCCAGGGTTACCTTGTTCGGTATCACGAGATAAATAACGGCCCGGTAAGACTTTAATATGTGCTTTTTCCATCAGCATTTTGGCAAAAATTTCATCATTATCCACTTTTAACCAATAGTAAAAACCAGCATCAGGTTTTTGTAATGGAAGCAAATGGCCTAGCTCAGATTGGAATAAGTCAAATTTTGCACGATATTGCTTACGGTTTTCTTCAACATGATCTTCATCATTCCATGCTGTAATTGATGCAAGTTGATGTTGAACAGGCATTGCTGCACCGTGATAGGTACGGTATTGCAAATATGGTTTTAATAAATCAGCATCACCTGCTACAAAACCTGAGCGCATACCCGGTAAGTTTGAACGTTTTGAAAGTGAATGGAAGACGATACAGTTTTTGTAGTCATCACGTCCAAGTTCAGCACAAACTTCTAATAAACCTGCAGGGGCTTGGTCAAACCAAAGTTCTGAATAGCATTCATCAGAAGCAATAACAAAATTATATTGATCAGATAAGGCAATCAGTTTTTTAAATTGTTCTTTAGAAAGCACAGTACCTGTTGGGTTCCCCGGTGTACATACAAAAAGAAGGGCTGTTTTTTCCCAAACTTCTGCTGGTACGGCATCAAAATCACCTAAGTAACCGTTTTCTTCTGTGCAATTAATGAAGTATGGCTTTGCGCCTGCAAGTAATGCTGCACCTTCATAAATTTGATAAAACGGATTCGGCATTACCACATATGGTGCATCTTCACGGTTAATTAATGCCTGAACAAAAGAGAAAATGCCTTCACGCGTACCAGACACTGGCAAAATGTGGTTTTCAGCGCTAATACTGTTAAGTTTGAAGCGCTTAGTTAACCAGTCTGCGATACTTTGGCGAAGCTCAGGTAAGCCTTTACTGTTTGGATAAGTGGATAGATGGTTAAAGTTATCAATAATAGCCTGTTTAACAAACTCTGGTGCTGGGTGCTTCGGTTCGCCAATTGATAGAGGAATCAAGGGAAGGTTAGCTGGGGTAATATCCTTAAAAAGTTGATTTAACTTTTCAAATGGATACGGATGTAATAACGACAAGCTAGAGTTCATTAAACAGTTACCAAGTAGTTGAGTTTCAGTGCTGACAAATTTGATTAGATGCTTCATCTAATGCAGCTTTCAGTTTTTCCGAGAAGAGTTTAACCTCTTCGTGATTCAGTGGTTTTCCATCTTTTTTGGTGACAAAGAAAATATCTTCGGCACGTTCACCTAAAGTTGCAATTCGAGCTGAATGGATGTCTAAACCTTGCATCATAAATAAACCACCTACACGTGCAAGTAGGCCAGGATGGTCAAGTGTTGAAATTTCGACCATGTTTTGCTGTAAAGCTTCATTCAATGTAACGTCGACTGTATTTTCAATATCGAAGTGACGTAATTGACGCGGGATACGGCGTTGCATAAGTCCCGGGTATTGTTCTGGTTGGCTAAGTGCCTTCACTAATGCATTTTTAACAGTTTCTTCGCGTTCTGGGTCGGTAAGCAATGTACCGAAACGATCGAGTACAACATAGGTGTCTAAGCTAAATGCTGTACTTGCCGTAATAATTTTTGCGTCCTGAACGTCTAGATTCATTCGGTCTAAAACGGCAACGGTTGTGGCAAACAGGTTAGGTTGGTCACGTGTATAGATAAAGATTTGCACCGCATCTTGAGCTGCTTTACGGTGAGCACGCAAGAGGACTAATGGCTCAGGGTTATCGCCGTGTTTTAAAATAGCTTGTGTGTGCCATGCAATTTCATCGGCCGATTCTTTAATGAAGTATTCATCACCAAGTTCTTGCCATACTTTTTCGACATCAGCCAATGCAAAGTTATTTACCAGTAATTCACTTGCTGCAAATTTGGTGTCTTCAATCAGCATTTGATAGTCAACAGGACGGCCTAAACCAGTACGGATTACATCACGGGCATGCGTATAAAGCTGACGCATCAGTGATGCACGCCATGTGTTCCAAAGTTTTGGATTTGTCGCATTAATATCGGCAACCGTTAAGGTGTATAGATAATCGAGATGCTCCATATCGCCAAGTTTTTCTGCAAAATCTTTTACGACGTCTGGATCAGAAATATCTTTTTTCTGAGCAGTGAGTGACATGAGCAAATGGTTTTGAATCAGCCATGCAATTAATTTGCATTCGCGCTCTGTAAAGCCATGTGCACGCCCAAACTCAATCGCATCTTCGGCACCGAGTTCGCTATGGTCACCACCACGACCTTTTGCGATGTCATGGAATAAAGCAGCAATAAACACAATATCTTGACGGGCAAGACGTTGGAAAACCGAACTTACAACAGGGAATTCTTTGGCAAATTCAGGCTCTCTAAAACGGTTTAAATTGCGCAGCAATAGTAATGTGTGAGCATCGACTGTATAGATATGGAATAGGTCATATTGCATAAGACCCATAATTTGCCCAAAAGCAGGAATATAGTTTCCCAAAACACCATAACGCTTCATCGCAACCAAGGTATCGTATAGACGATATGGTGAGCGAATAATCGACATAAACAATGCTTGGTTTTCTGGGTTATTACGGTAACTTTGGTTAATTCTTTTCGCTGCAAGAATCAGTAAGCGCAAAGTACGAGCGCGAATACCTTCAATATCTGGTCTATTCGCTAAAATATAGAATAACTCTAAAATCGCACTTGGATGTTCTGCAAATATTTTATGATGCTGTACTGCAAGTTTATTATCGACAATCTTAAAGTGATCATTAACAACTTCAATTTTGCGTTCGTAGTTGGGGAGTCGAGGGGTAATCACCGATTCGCTAAAATACGCCAGTAGCATTTCATTCAGTGTCGAAACTTGCTGCGCCGTACGGTAGTAGCGTTTCATGAACTGCTCAACGCCGTAATTTACAGGTTGACCTTCTTGACGAACATAGCCAAATTTTGCGGCGATTTCTCTTTGATGGTCAAAAAGCAAACGGTTTTCGTCACGTTTCGCTAAACGGTGTAAGTGGTGACGAATTTCCCAAAGAAAACTTTCTGCTTCTTCCAAAACGCCCAACTCAAATTCTGAGATAAAGCCTAAATGTACTAAGTCATAAATACGGTTTACACGGAAGTGGCGTTTGGCAATCCAACCAATCTGGTTAATATCACGAATACCACCTGGAGCATTTTTAATGTCAGGTTCTAAATTGCTCTCAGTATTATTGTGTTGGTGGTAACGCTTGGCTTGTTCTGCCATTTTTGCATCATAAAAGGTTTTATCTGTCCACGTCTGCGAAACAATACGGCGAGGCCATCTCGCAAGTTGAGTATTACCTGTAATTAAACGCGCTTCAATGAGTGTAGTTGCAACGGTTAAATCGGTAGCAGCCTGCTCAACACAACTTTGAATGGTGCGAACGCTAATGCCGGGCTTGAAATTGCCAACATCCCATAAAGAGGAAATGAATGTAGAGATACGTTTTTCATTTTCCTCACTGATTTCATGTTCTGACAAAATCATGATATCGACGTCAGAGTAGGGCAGCATTTCACGGCGCCCGTAACCACCTACAGCAAAAAGACCCAATTCAGTCTGATCAAGTTCAGCATGTTTCCATAAAAAGATCAGTGCCTCATCAACTAGATCTGAACGGGCTTTAATAACTTCACGAATAGATTGCCCATTTTCATATGAATCTTGCAATTGCTTTTCTACATCCGTTCGCCACTGATTAATGGCTTTAATATCATGATGACTTGAGACATAGTTCAACAATGGCGATGTATTGATCATGAAAATGGGTCTACCAATAAGTAAAAATTAAGAGTTTGTTTGAACGCTTACTTGATCAGCGGTTTCTTTCGCTAAAGTACGAGCAAGATCAGTATTTTCAGCACGAGCAGTTGCAACACCCATACGACGACGTTTGAAACCTTCCGGTTTACCAAACAAACGTAAGTCGGTATCTGGATGAGCTAAAGCTATATTCAGATTGCTATAACTTAAATTGTTAGCATCTACACCCGCATAAATTACGGCACTTGCGGCCACACTGTGGCGTGCTGTGTTTACAGGTAAACCTAAAATGGCACGTGCATGCAGTTCAAATTCACTTTGATACTGAGACGCTAAAGTTACAAGTCCTGTGTCGTGTGGACGAGGGGAAACTTCACTGAACCAAACTTTATCGCCCTTAATAAACAGTTCTACACCAAAAATACCACAGCCACCAAGTGCTGTTGTCACTTTATTTGCAATACGTTTTGCTTCTTCAAGTGCAGCAGGGGTCATAGGTTGAGGTTGCCAGCTTTCTACATAATCGCCTGCATCTTGGCGGTGGCCAATTGGGTCACAGTAGTAAGTTTCAATTTCACCGGTTTCAGGGTTTTTAGCACGAACGGTAAGTAAGGTAATTTCAAAATCAAAATCAATTTGAGATTCAATAATGACAGTGCCTTGATTAACACGGCCACGTTGCATTGCATATTCCCAAGCCGCATCGACTTCATCGAAACTTTTTACACGAGACTGACCTTTACCTGAAGATGACATGACTGGCTTTACAAAGTTTGGATAACCAATGTCATCACAAGCAGCACGGAAACTTTCTAAAGAGTCAGCAAAACGATAAGCAGAAGTAGGTAAACCAAGCTCTTCAGCCGCAAGGCGACGAATACCTTCACGGTTCATGGTGAGGTTTACAGCTTTAGCAGAAGGAATGACAGTTGCTGTTTGGTTAGCTTCAATCTCAAGCAAAACTTCTGTCGCAATTGCTTCAATTTCTGGAACAATTAAATTCGGTTTAACTTTTTCAATGAGCTGTTTTAATTGAGCAGGATCAGCCATGTTTAACACATAAGAAAAGTGTGCAACTTGCATGGCTGGTGCGTGATCATAACGGTCGGCTGCATGTACTTCGACACCAAGGCGTTGTAGGGAAATTACAACTTCTTTGCCAAGCTCTCCTGAACCTAACAATAAAACTTTAAATGCAGAAGATTGAAGGGGGGTACCGAGTGTCACGCTCATGCGAATCATCCTGACAAAATTATTTTTTTAAGCATAGCAGAACTTATGGTGGAGTTAAGCCTTATAACGCATAAAAAGATGAATTTTGTCAGACAATGCGTAAGTCGTTTTTAAACGTTAACTTGATAATTTAAACGTAATTCATCTGCGTTTTGACCACGGATGCCCCAATTTTCTTTAGGGGTTTCAAAAATAGTGATTTCAATGTCTTGTGGGGCAATTCGGCAGTACTGTTCAATATTACGAAATAAAGTTTGAATGAGTCTTTTCTTGGCTTCGGTACTTCGGCCAGTAAACATTGAAAGTTCAATAATAACGTAGTGCTGGCTTCGATCTGATGGATAGATAAAGTTTTCCGGTTTAAGGCTAATAAACCTTTGAAATTTTTTCTCTATTGGGTATTTCAACTCTTCAATGAGGGCCTGATGAACTGCATGAGAAAGCATTTCTCGATACTGCATGATGGTTTGTTCATTTGCATAAATTTTAACTTGTGACATTTTTATCTCTAATCGCTAGATGGTGTTATCTTTTAATAAATTTCAAAAACGAGTTTTCATACTAGAAGTTATTATTCTTAATCACTTCTAGTATTTATATATTATATAAGGTTGATAAGTTTATCTATTTATAAAAGTAAATAAGTGTAGATCAAGCCATAAACGAGCGCAGCAGTTAACGTTGCTGGAACAATTTTCTTAAATTTAAAATAAAGACCTGCTAAAACCAGAAAGCCGATGAGCATAGCTAAACTTTTATCTGGATTTTTAAGAAGTGGTGGAAGGGTTGCTACCACAAGCATGGCGCTAATTGCAGATATACCAATACTTCCCAATGCAATTTTTATCCATACAGAACCACGTTTTTGATGAGAACCTTGTAGTTTTTGTATAACGAAAAATGGTCCGAAGCGTGAAGCAAAATTGGCAATACCAACAATAATACCCACCAAAATAATTTCTAAGTTCATATTAGGCTTCAACCTCATCAAACTGTTTCAGCACATAATGTTTAAATAGACCCGCTAAAATGCCTGAAAAAATACCAATAAAAATAGCTGCCGATAAGTTAATCCAATAACAAGCCAAGGCTGAAACGACTAAAGATACTGCAACGACTAAAGTATGTTTGCGCTCAAAAGCCGCGAGTAAAAAACTTAAAAATAAAGCTGGTAGTAAAAAGTCTAGAGCTGCTTGTAAAAATTTTGGAAGATGAGCGACTTGATCTGCAAATAGTCCACCTAACAACGAACCACTTGCCCAAGACATCCAGCTGAACAGACTTAAACCTAACATCCAAGATTCAGACCATTGCTGCTTGCGCTGTGAAAGCTGAATCATTCCACTCGCAAAAACTTCATCTGTAAGACCCCAAGCCCAAACAGCCGTCTTTTTTAAGTTCAGTTTATTCGGAATTAGGTTATAGAGCGCTGGACCATAAAGGACATGGCGAATATCAAGTGCAATAACCGTTAGGGTAGTTAACCAAATAGATGAACCACTTGCTAAAAGAGCCACCACTAGAAATTGGCTAGCACCGGCATACATGGAGCAAGAAAGAAAAAATGCTTCCCACGGGCTAAAACCAAATTGAGATGCTGAAACGCCAAAAGCAAAAGAAACGGGTAAATAGGTAAGTACGATGGCTTGACTATCTTTGGCACCTTGCCAAAAAGTTGCTGTTTGAGCAGCCATCTGTTGTTGATTTGACACAATGCACCTTGGCAGGAAAACAATTATAAAAACTTGAAAGATTGAGTATTGTAGCCGAATTTAATAGCATAGTGCCGAAATGTTTAATTCGGCAGTTTGATATGTTCAAGTCAAAGACTCGTTTAGTTTATATCGCCATCCTGAGTGCGAGCGTATTTATATTGCAAGGCTGTGATAATGGGAATCAGAGCACGGATAAAAAAGTTGAAATTAAACCAGCGCCGAAATTAACCAATGATGCAACGGTCTATGCAAATAAGGCATGGACATTAATTAACACGGTTGATCCTTTAGTCTATGGGAAACAGCTTAGTCAGATAAATGATAAGGTTCGTAAACCGCTACGTCAGCTCAGTACGGATTGGCGTATTAATGTAAAAATGACAGATTCGGTAACTGAAGGAAAATATGCACTTTGCCGCAAAGCCTTAACAAGTCTAGATGTGTGGGCAAGAGAAACTGTGGAAAATTCAAATTCTGTTACTCAAAAACAGGTTGATTACGAGCGAGATAAACAGCAGTGTAAGGATGCAATTGCAAATCCAAATTTAGGAAATACATCTCCGAAGTAAAGTCACTGCATATAAAAAAGCGAGATTTTGAATCTCGCTTTTTTTAACTCATAAATTAATCAATACTAATTATGGTTTTGTCGCAGTTTTAGCAGTGTTCGCAGTTTTTACAGCATCTTGTTTCATTTGGTGAGTAGCTTGATTTGCTTCTTGTTTAGCGTGAGTTGCGCTAGTCATTGCAGCATGTTTCTGCTCATTCATATCTTTTTTAACATCTTGTTTTGTTTTTTCAGCTTCTTTTTTTGCTTTTTGAGCAGTAGTTTTGCCGCTTACAGCAACACATTTACCGCCTTTATGATGTGGTCCAGTTCCTCCTTGGAGTTGAGTTCCCTTTGGACATGCAAATGCCGAAACACTTAACATTGCCAATACGCCAGCTGTAAGAATTGTTGATAATTTTTTCATGTTAATCAGCGCCTTGTTGAGTTTTTGAGTATTATTGCTCAGTCTGAGTGTAAAATGAAAAATTCTGTTTTGGAATACTTATTTTGTGAAATAGAGTTTGAACAATGTTTTATTTTGCAGTGTTATCTGATTTTTTAATTTAATTTTAAGTTTTTATTATATAGCGCCTTTAAGTATTAGATTTTGCAATTAAACTTAATTTTTCGATATCTAAAATTTCAATTTTTCTAAAGGCAATTTTAATAATATTTTGTTTTTCTAACAAGTTTAATTCGTGGTTAATGGTCTGTCTTGAAGTAGTTAGCATATTTGCCAATTGTTCTTGAGAAATATGGATGTGATGATCTTGAATAAGAATATGATTCCCATATCCTTCTAAAATGAATAGAAGACGTTGAGCAAGCCTTTGAGAAATACTGCGTGTTTGGATAGCAATCTGTTCTAAGAAAACGTATCTGAGTTTTTGGCTGGTTAAACGAGCAAAGTAATACCAGTAATATGGATTGTCTTTGAGTAATTCATTTAATGGTTTGGCAGGAATATGCAGAACGGTACTTTTTTTCAAAGCAATCGCATCGTGCGAACGTGGTTCATGATCAATCAGGGATATTTCACCAAACCACATAATTGGCTCAGCAATTGCAGAAAGAGCTTCGTTACCATTTACGTCGACATAACCTAAGCTAATTGAGCCTTCAAGCACAGTATAAATGCCATCAAACACATCTTGGGCACGGAACACATAATTGTTTTTTTCAAAGGTTCTTTGCTTACCATGCTCTAGAATAAAGTTTTGGAATGCTTCTGGAAGCAAACTAAACCACGTGTTCTCTCTTAGTCGATTAATATAAATAAGATCCAATATCAGCCCATCCATGAAAAAATCATTACTTTGTCAAATAGCTGACAACTTTAAGTTTTCCTTATTTGTACAGTATGACTATAGATAGATGAATAGGGAACAACTCATGTCAAATCTGGAGCAACAGCTTAGCAAATATGCGGCTTATCATTTAAACCATCAAAATATTTTGACGCATTTTATCGGTATTCCGCTCATCGTGTTTTCAATTTTATGTTTAACTGCGAGAGCCGGAGTCGATATTGGCAGTTTTAAACTGACTTTAGCTATAGTGTTGATTGCAGCTAGTACGATCTATTATTTTATTTTAGATAAAGTTTTTGGCGTAATTATGCTGATTCTTTTAGCCGCTGTGTATCCACTGGCGAGCCAAATTGCTCAGTTATCCTTAGGGCAATGGTTAGCTGCAAGTATTGGATTCTTTGTGGTGGGTTGGGTATTTCAGTTTGTTGGGCATTATTTTGAAAAGAAAAAACCTGCCTTTGTTGATGATGTAATAGGACTTGCGATAGGGCCATTATTTGTATTGGCAGAATTTATATTTATGCTAGGTTTTAGAAAGCCTTTGCATGCGCGTATTTTACAAGAGGCGCGTAGTAAACGAGAGGCGATGGATTTAAGTCATTAACAATAAAAAAAGCCCCAACACATTGGGGCTTTTTTTCTTAAGCTTTAACTTATACGTTAAAACGGAAGTGCATTACATCGCCGTCTTGAACAACGTAAGTTTTACCTTCTAAACGCCATTTACCAGCTTCTTTAGCGCCGTTTTCACCGTTGTATTGTACAAAGTCATCGTACGCAACAACTTCAGCACGGATAAAGCCTTTTTCGAAGTCGGTATGAATCACACCAGCCGCTTGAGGAGCAGTTGCACCAACTTTTACTGTCCAAGCACGTACTTCTTGGACACCAGCAGTGAAATAAGTTTGTAAACCTAAAAGCGCATAACCGGCACGAATAACCACGTTTAAGCCTGGTTCTTCCATACCCATTGCTTCTAAGAATTCAGCACGATCTTCATCTTCTAATAATGAAATTTCAGCTTCAATCTGGTTGCAAAGAGGAACAACAATCGCATTTTCCTCAGCAGCAAGTTTTTTAACTGCGTCTAAGTGTGGGTTGTTTTCAAAACCATCTTCTGCAACGTTTGCAATATACATGGTTGGTTTTAAAGTCATTAAGCCAAAACCACGAACTAATTTACGCTCGTCATCAGATAAATCAGCTGCACGAGCTGGTTTACCTTCGTCAAGTAAAGGTTGGATTTTTTCTAAAACTGCTTTAGTTGCTACAGCTTCTTTGTCACCGCCTTTAGCAACTTTAGTTAAACGTAAAATTGCTTTGGCAACAGTTTCAAGATCGGCAAGCGCAAGTTCAGTATTAATCGTTGCAATGTCGTCTAATGGATCAATTTTACCATTTACGTGAATCACGTTTTCGTCTTCGAAACAACGGACAACGTGCGCAATTGCATCAGTTTCACGGATGTTAGCAAGGAACTGGTTACCCAAACCTTCACCTTTTGATGCACCAGCAACAAGACCTGCAATGTCCACAAATTCCATTGTAGTTGGCAAAATACGTTGCGGCTTAACAATTGCAGCAAGTTTGTCTAAACGTGGATCTGGTACAGGAACAATACCTGTGTTTGGTTCAATGGTACAGAAAGGGAAGTTTTCCGCTGCAATCGCTGCTTTCGTTAATGCATTGAAAAGGGTAGATTTCCCTACGTTTGGCAGACCAACAATACCGCAATTAAAACCCATGAAAACCACTCACAAATGTGTAAATTAAAAATTGTCGCTGATTTTACATGAAAGCCATGACAAAGTCATGGCTAGAGCGGGGTTGTATTGCTTTTAAACTTTACGTTTATCAAGTTGCTGGGCTAATGCATCACCAGTCGCTTGTACTAACATGACTAAAACAATGAGCACAAAAATGACAGCCAACATAATTTGCATATCAAAACGTTGATAGCCATAACGATATGCGATGTCTCCTAAGCCACCTGCACCAATAGCACCAGCAATCGCAGATGAGTTAATCATAGTCACAATAGTCACGGTAAAGCCTGCCACAATACCCGGCAAAGCCTCTGGTAAAAGCACGTGCCAAATAATTTGTTTACGGTTACAACCCATGGCTTGTGCAGCTTCAATTAAGCCTTGATCGACTTCGCGTAAGCTGACTTCTGCAATACGCGCAAAAAAGGGAATTGCAGCAATCGTTAAGGGAACAACGGCTGCCCAAACGCCATAACTTGTACCCACAATCCAGCGAGTAAGCGGAATAAGTGCAACCATTAAAATAAGAAAGGGCACAGAGCGAGTAATGTTAATGACCCAACCCAAAGCCTGATTAATCTTTTGCGAGGGGTGAATGCCGTGCTCAGAAGTACTGACTAAAACAACAGCAATAGGTAAGCCAATTAAAAAAGCAATAAATGCAGATGCACCTACCATGAGTAAGGTATCTACAGTTCCAGTAATTAATAAATCAATGAGCTGGTCGTGCATAGCCAAGTACCTCAAATTGTGCAATTGCAGTTGATGCATCTTGTCGTATAGATGAAAGATCAATTTCTACGTTAGGAATACCGACTAAAAGTGAACCAATAATGTGCCCTTGAATGGTATCGACCTGACTTTGATATAAATTGACGGGTGCTTTGAATTTGGCAAGTAGTTCTTGAATATCTGGAACCTGATGTGCTTCAGCTTCATATTTCAGTTTTACAATAATATGAGTCGAATCTTCATCGGGTAGAGGACTGATTTTAAAAGGCAGAGTGATCTGCTCTAGGTTTAACAACTCTTGGGTAATTTGTTGCTCTGGTCGTGAAAATACAGACCAGACTTGCCCAGCCTCTACAATTTCACCTTGATCAATCACCACCACTTGATCACAAATTTCTCGAATAACCTGCATTTCGTGAGTGATGAGTACAATAGTAAGACCCAGCTCCTGATTAATCTTTTTAAGTAAAGCCAAAATAGTGGCGGTACTTTCAGGGTCAAGTGCCGAGGTGGCTTCATCACAAAGTAAAATTTCTGGGTGGTGAACAAGTGCACGTGCAATACCGACACGTTGCTTTTGTCCGCCTGAAAGTTGCGATGGGTAGTAGCCAGACTTATCTGCAAGACCTACGAGTGCCAAAACTTCATTTACACGTTGGTCGATATCTGCTTTGTTGTAATTGGAAACTTTTAAGGGCAATGCCACATTTTCCCAAACCGTTTTTGCAGACATTAAATTGAAATGTTGGAAAATCATTCCAATCCGTTGACGGGTTTGGATGAGCTCGGCATGGCTCAATTCAGCAATGTTTTGTTGATGTATATGAATGCTGCCGCTATTCACTTGTTCTAAGCCATTTAACGTGCGGAGTAGGGATGATTTTCCCGCACCACTTTTACCAATAATCCCTAAAATCTTACCTTGAGGAATATCAAGGTTAATCTCTTTTAAAGCATGCAGCTTTTGACCCTGCGATTGGTAAAATTTATTCAAACCACGAATTTTGATATGAGGTAGAGAAAAATCAACTTGTGATCCAAAACTCACCATTGTCATTCTCCTTATTTCCAGCCTTGAAACCACATACCTTGGCCAAAGTCTTTATCCAGAATATCTCGTGCTTGTTTTGAGTTCTGGAATGCTTTAACAAAGGTTGCAAGTTTTTGGTTTTTATCTTGGTAATCGCGACGGGTCACAAACAAAATTGCATATTTTTTATCGATTGGATCTAAAAATAATGCGCTATGTGGGTCGGTTACCTTTGCCATTTTTAAGTAGTGAGGGAAGCCGAAAATTAAATCGACATCGTTATATGCATGTGCGGTTTGAGGACCTTCAACTTCAACAAAGCTCAGCTGTTTAGGATTAGTAATAATGTCTTGAGTAGTTGAAAGTTCATTATTAATGTCTTTAAGCTGAATTAAACCTGCACGGTGCAATAAAATTAAAGCACGGGCTAAATTGACCGGATCGTTTGGAATAGCAACACGTGCATTTGTAGGTAAGTCTTTAAGTGATTTATATTTTTTTGAATATAAACCCACATGACTTCCTGAGCCCACGGCAAATGCATGTAAATCATAACCCGTTTCTTTAACAGCATTACGTAGAAATACGCTTTGCTGGAAAAAGTTTGCATCAATATCGCCGTTTTGTACGGCAACATTTGGTGCTCGCCAGTCAGAAAATTCAACGAGTTTGACATGAACGCCTTGCTTTTTTACTTCATTGGCAACGCTTTGTAATAGCTCAGCATAAGGCGGGCTAATGCCAATCGTTAAAACATCATCGGCTTGTTTATTTTTAATATAACGGTAACCGACGAGGCCCAGAACTACGATTAAAATCGTAATTCCGAGTAACCAAGGCTTATGCTGTTTGAACTGAATCGCCATAATATTTCCGTTATTACTTCCAGCCAGGGAACCAAAGTTTTGGCCCAATCTCAGCGTCTAAAACAGCTTTAACTTTTGGCGAGTTTTGATAGATCTCAACAAATTTCTTCAATTTGTCGCCCTTGTCCTGATAGTCGTCACGTACTACAAACAAAATGGCATAACGTTTATTGGTATTGTCATCCAGTAAAAGCGCACTATTAGGGTCAGCTGTTTTTGCTAAGCGTAAGTAATGTGGATAGCCAAAAGCCAAGTCAACATCATCAATTGCACGGGCAGTCTGTGGTCCTTCAACCTCAATGAATTGCAAGTTTTTAGGGTTTGAAACAACATCTTTAAGTGCAGATAAATGATTGTTTGAATCTTTAAGCGTAATTAATTTAGCTTGTTGTAAAAGTAGTAGGGCACGACCTTGATTCACTGGATCATTTGGAATGACTACACGTGCGTTTTGTGGCAATTCATCTAAGCTTTTATACTTTTTTGAATACAGTCCCACATGTGAGGCTGCACCCACTGCAAATGCCTTTAATTTAAAGCCTGTTTCTTTAATTGCATTGTCTAAGAAAGGTTGATGCTGGAAAAAGTTCGCATCAATATCCCCATGATTTAAGGTAATGTTTGGGGTGTTCCAGTCAGAAAACTCAACCAGTTTTACATTTAAACCTTGTTTCTTTGCTTCATCGGCAGCAGCTTGTAAAGGTTTTGCAAATGGTGGACTAATACCAATCACAAGTTCATTTGAGCCACTTTGACGATGTTTATTCCATAAGAATAAAGCAATAAAAAGGACTACAACGACTAAGCCTACGCCTAGCCATTTTTTAGAGGCTGTTTGAGCCATGTCTATCTCCAAATTTAAGCGGTTATTTCTTCAATTTTTGTTAGGTTTTTACTGTTGTTATAGGGACTACATCGGAACGCTTGAACAGGGTGCTGTTCTGGTAATTGATCACCCCGATTAAAAATTTTGTTCCGTAGTGAACCCGTTTTATATGCAGTTTTATAGCGACCACGTTGTTGTAGCTCAGGAATGACCAAGCGAATAAAGTCGTGGTGAGACTCAGGCGCAACTGTACGTGTCAAATTAAAGCCATCAATATCAGTCTCATCTAAAAGATGAATTAAGTATTCAGCAACTTCTTCGCCACTACCCACGATAAGGGGATAACGACCACCTAAAACATGTTGAGCTTTTAAGTCATTTTTCGTGATTTGTTGCTCTTTAAATTTTTCAGTAATCGAAACAATACTGTTACTTTTTTGGTAAGGAATCGCTTCATCGTCGGCAAATTTACTTAAGTCGATACCAGTTGAGCTTGCATAATGCGCTAAGCCTGCTTCAGGACTTGCATACTGACGATATTCATTAAGTTTTTGTACAGCCAGATCATGTGTTTCGGCCACAACAACAGTTATGCCGACAAACACTTTAATGTCATCCGCTGAACGGCCTTGCTGTTCTGCAAGAGCACGAATCTTTTTCACTTGTTCTCGTATTTTTTCGGGTTTGTCGCCGCCAATAAATACACACTCAGCATGACGAGTCGCAAACTGCATGCCTTTAGGTGAAGCACCTGCTTGAAATAGTGTCGGGGTGCGTTGCACAGAAGGAGACACCTGAAACACACCTTCACTTTGGTAATATTTGCCGTGATGATGAATGGTGTGAACTTTGGATGGATCTGTAAAAATGCGCTGTACTTTATCTTTTTTAACGGCGTCGTTTTCCCATGAACCTTCCCAGTATTTATAACAAAGCTCTAAAAATTCTTCGGCTTGTTCATAGCGAGCATCATGATCTTTTAAACCTTTTTGACCAATTAAGCGTTCCGCACTATCTAGATAACCTGTCACAATATTCCAGCCAATACGACCTTGAGTTAAATGGTCGAGACTCGCAAAGCGACGGGCAAATTGATAAGGATGTTCATAGCTCAAATTTACAGTGACTCCAAAACTTAAGTTTTGAGTGACTGCTGCCATAGCTGAAATAAGTGTAGATGGATCATGGCTCGGAAGCTGAATGGACTCTTTTAAAGTCAGATCAATACCGTTTTGATAGACGTCATAGACACCTGTAATGTCCGCAATAAACAAACCATCAAATAAACCACTTTCTAAGATTTTGGCTTGTTCTGTCCAATAGCTCAGTTCATTAAAGCGGTGTGATTCATCACGTGGATGTGTCCATAAGCCATGATTGATATGACCAACACAGTTCATGTCAAAGGCGTTTAATAAAATTTCTTTTGCTTTGAAATCTGCCATTACAATGTCCCCCGACGAGGTGGTAGAACACCGTTAAGAACATAGTTCCCAATAAAGTAATATTTCCATCGTGCGGCATCATGTAACGTATGTACACGGGCATTGCGCCAGAAACGGTCTAGACCATCTTGTGACTGACTACCACGGCTTCCTGCAAGTTCAATCAGCTTAGACGATGCTTTGAGTGCGATATCGCTACTATGAGCACGTACTTTGGCCACATCAATCGAAGCTTTTGCAATGCTTTCAGGTGTGGTTTCAATTTTTGCGGCATCAATTGATTGAGCAGCTTGTTTTAATAACACTTCACTTGCCCGTACATCGACAGCAATACGTCCTAATTCATAAATTGTTAAAGGATCTTGGTTGGCTGTTTCTACATTTGAATCAATCCATGGGCGGGCCTGATGCACTCTTTGCAAGCTTTCTTCAAAGGCTGCACGTGCAATGCCTACTTCAATTGATGCATGCATAATTTGGGCAAAAGGGCCTACTAAGGTTGGTTGTAAAAATGCAGTATCAAAAGGAATAACATCATCTGCATCTACAAAAACCTGATCAAATTTAACCGTACCGCTACCTGTGGTTTTCTGCCCAAAGCCAGACCAGTCATCAACAAGTTTTAATCCTTGTGAACCACTTTTTACAAAGGCTAAATACTCTCGGCCTGCATCATCTAAAACTAAGGTTGGAATACGGTGAGCAAATAAACTTCCTGTGCAGTAAAACTTTTCACCTTGAATGAGATATCCATTTTCGTGAGGACGGATATTAGTTTGTTTATGGGTTGAAGTTTTGGTTTTAAACTCAGCAAGTGCATTACCAAAGCGAGTGCCATTTAAAACTTCGCCGTATAAACGTTGTTTTTGAGCTTCTGTGCCTGTATTGCGTAACACTTCTAAGGCATAGAAATGGTTTTGTGGAATTTGTCCGATTGAACCATCTGCACCACTTAAAAGCGCAATTACTTTGGCAACGGTATGGCTTGAAACTTCGGCACCGCCATATTGCTTTGGCACTGTAATTGCCCAAAGACCAGATTGGCTCAAAGCATCAATTTCGGTATACGGTAAAATTCGTTTAGAGTCTCGCTCAACTGCGGTTTTTTTAAATTGCTCAGCAAACTGTTTGGCAACTTCTAATGCTTCTGCATCATTTTGGATAATATGTGCTTGGCCAGATGCTGATGTTTGTTTAGTTTGAACCGATTGATATGAAGTCATGACAATTTCTCCTTAAATCCAGGCATGGCGGGCAGGGAAATGACCATTAAGGTAATAATTGCCAATGGCATGTATTTTCCAGCGAACAGGGTCGTGTAAGGTATGTACACGGGCATTTCGCCAATGTTGATCTAAATTGTGTTGGCTTAAGCTTGAACGACTACCGCCCAGCTCTAGTAGTTTTTCAGAAATTTGTAGAGCAGCATCATTCGCATAGACTTTCGCTTCGGCAACTAAAATTGAAGCTTTAGCAACTTGTTCATCAGTCATGGTTTCAAGTTGGTCAAGTTCATCTAAATATTCAGCAGCTTCATCAAGCAGTAAAATTGCAGCATCGAGCAAAATATTTAACTTACCCACTTCTTGCAGGGTGTAATGTTCAAAGCTGGCTTTTTCAACATTTGCATCAATAATTGGACGTGCTTTATGAATAGTCGATAAAGTATCGTCAAATGCAGCTTCTGCAATCCCCACATCAATGGCAACTTGTAATAACTGAGAATAAGCACCGCGATAAGTAGGGGCTTTAGTTAATAAGCGTTCATCAAAAATAAGTTCTGGATTAACTTCAACTTGATTTAATTTAACTGTACCACTCGCTGTAGTACGCTGACCAAATCCATTCCAGTCATTAATGACTTCAATACCTTGAGCCTCTCGGTTAACTATGACTAAAACTACATGACCTTCGGGATGAACTGCTTTAATTGCGAGCCAATGCGCAAAACTTGTTCCAGTCGAATAAAATTTTTCACCGTTTAAAATGTATTTACCGTTTTCAATGGTAAGCGTTGTTTTTAGTGTTTTTGAGTCATGTGTATTACGCTCTGGACCGCCGTTAGCAAGACGTTTGCCTGCTAATATTTCTGAAAAGATAAATTGTTTTTGTTGTTCTGTACCCAAGATTTCGATGAGGTTTAACAGGCTAATCTGATTTTGTGGAATTTGACCAACATTGGCATCGCCTTTACTTAAAATACGGAAAACTTGAGCCAAAGTTTTATTGGAAACAAATGCACCGCCATATTTTTTTGCGATGCGAATTCCGCCTAAACCTTTTTGGCTAAAGCTTTCGATTTGCTCATGCGGTAATAAGCGTTGTTGATCACGTGTATTACGACCCTCTAAAGCAAAATCAGCCACTTGATAAGCGGCATTAATCGCTTGTTGATCATTTTGAATGACTTGGACGTATCCCGTCGTTTTAGATAGAGAATTAGACATAATGACACCTTGTATTGCTGTCATTACCTTACAAAAGAAATATTTTTCCACTAAACGAGGACTTATGCTCAGCTTATGAATAAAAATGCAAAGCACTTTTTTTGATTTTTAATAGATAAATATAGATATAGAAATATATTAAAAATCAAATAATTATGCTTTTTGTTTGCAAAATGAATTACTAAAGTAGTTTTAATATGAAAAAGAGCTATAAGTACGGTAAAAAAAGATATAAAAAATATAGACCTAACTGTCAGTGAAAAATGAGCACAATATCCATTGTTTTCATTAAAAATAGCTTCTAAAGTATCTATTTACCGAAGACGATTTTTGTACGAATAGTCAAATAAAAATAAACGTGGAGATTTTATGCGGGTTTTGTATCAGTTTCCTTTATCTCATTATTGTGAAAAAGCTCGCTGGTTGTTAGACCATAAAGAACTTGATTACGTTGCACATAATTTGATTCCTGGCTTTCATCGTGCTTTTGCACAACTCAAAACAGGGCAAAATTTATTGCCAATTTTGAAAGATGACCATCGCTGGATTGCTGAATCAACTAAAATTGCGCTTTATCTGGATGATACCTATCCAGAACATGCACTTTTACGCCGAGATGAGCAACTTAGACAGCAAACACTTAAGATTGATAGTTTGGCAGATGAACTGGGTGTACATGTACGTCGTTGGGCACTTGCCCATACTTTAGCCCACGGCGACCATGCTCTAGAGATTATGATGGGTGAACAGGGTTACTTGCGCCAGTTTGAAAAAATATCAAAACCTTTCCTCAAGACTTTAGTAAAGAAGAACTATAAGCTTGAAGGGGAAGTGGTGAGCCAGTCAAAAGAGCGTATGGATGAACTCATCAGTGAGTTGAATCAGTACCTCATTGAAAACCAAGCACGTTATATGGTTGGAGACCGCTTAAGTCTCGCTGATATTTCGGTGTGTTCTATGCTTGCACCTTTATTAGAAATAAAAGGTACGCCATGGGAACCCGAAGAGGATGAAGAGGTGTCGCCAGAGTGGAGCAATTATCAGAAAGCTTTACTTGATTTGCCGCTTGGACAATATGTTTTAAGAATTTATCAAACTGAAAGAAATGCACGCGTTGATTGGCGAGGCATTTAATCTATAGATTTTATAAAAAGGCTCGAAATAAATCGGGCCTTTTTGTCATATTTCTAAAAATATTTTAATTGTAAAAATATTACTATCAATTTTATAAATGGATTTTATTAAAACATTTATAAATATTATTTTGATGCTTTATCTTCTTTTTTAGAAAAATAATCTGCTTCGGTCTAACTGTTTAATAATTTTAATTTTTCTTTTTATCAAAATAGTAATCTTTTTCTAAAAACAGTTTTTAGAAAAATTTAAGCCACTTTATTGTGCATGTGTTTACATTGTAATCAATAATTGCCACATTTAAGTGTAAATAGATGAGCTTAATAATAGACAGAAGATTAAAACTTAGATTAAAGTAGAAACATGTGAGCAGTTTTAAAGGTATTAATTCTGCGAAACAGATGAATAATAAGTGAAGCAAATGGATGGAGTCCTGCTTGGAAAAGTTGGCTCGATAATTGCAATTTAATAATAAATCGCTCTATTTCTCTATAAGAATGATTCTGTAGACAAATAGAGAGAATGATCATCAAGGAGTTCTTATGAAACGTTCTGCAACCTCTCTCATTGTTTCAACAGTTATGCTTTGTACGGTTGGTGCTACTTCTCAAATTCAGGCAGCAGATACATTAGCTAAAATTAAAAGTACTGGAAAAATCGTTATTGGTCACCGAGAATCATCCGACCCAATTTCATACGTTGTTGGAGGTAAACCGGTAGGTTATGCAGTCGACATTTGTAACCAGTTCGCAAATGATATTAAAAAAGAATTGAAAATGCCTGGTTTAAAAGTTGAATACAAGGCAGTTACTTCATCAACACGTATTCCTGAGCTTTTAGCCGGCAATATTGATATGGAATGTGGTACCACTACAAACTCTAAACAGCGTCAGCAGCAAGTTGGTTTTTCAACGAACTACTATGCAACAGAAGTGCGTATGGCTGTTAAAGCAAACTCTGGTATTAAGAGTCTAGCTGATTTAAATGGTAAAGCAGTTGTAACGACTCAAGGTACAACATCAGACAAGTACATTAAAATGAATGAAAAAGGTCAGTCACTTAATGTACAAAACATTTATGGTAAAGACCATTCTGACTCATTTGCCATGATGGCATCTGGCCGTGCCGCAGCATTTGTAATGGATGACAATATCTTAGCTGGTCTAATTGCCAAGTCATCTACACCAAAAGCATTCGCAATTGTAGGGCCAGTACTTTCATCAGAACCTTATGGCATCATGATTGCAAAAGATGATCCAAAATTTAAAGCAATTGCTGACCGTACCGTAAATAATTTATGGAAAACTGGTCAAATGGACGCTTTATATAAGAAATGGTTCTTATCACCAATCCCACCAAAAAATACTAATTTGAACATGCAACCAAGTTCATCTTACAAAAAACTTAAAGCTCACCCAACAGATGCAGGAATCTAACCAGATCCTTTTGTCCTAAATTTACTTGTGCAAGTGTAAAACTTCATTTGCACAAGTGGTCTATTTTCTAAGATATTCATTTAAGGGGCAAACATGTCAGTCGGCTCGCTAAACTGGACTATATTCTGTGCGGAGTCTAATGAATATGGTGTCGATAAAGCCGCATGGGCAGAATCAGTTTGTAAAGTCATTGGTAGCTCTAGCTACAATGCCTATTCTGAGGCGCCCACATGGTTACAAATGTTAGGTTCTGGTGTCTTTACTATGGTATGGACAGCCGTTGTAGCCTTTCTTATCGCATTTTTATTAGGTTCTCTCCTTGGGGTAATTCGTACTTTACCCAATAAACCGCTTGCTTTTATCGGCAACTGTTATGTCGAAATATTCCGTAATATTCCTTTAATTGTACAGTTATTCTTCTGGGCTTTTGTATTCCCAGAGTTCTTACCAGATAGTTTAAGTGCCGGAAGTGGAGATGTCGTAGCAGGTGGTTGGTGGAAAAATATTTTAAATCATCATCCTGCTGTTATTGGTGTTTTTGCTTTGGGTCTATATACCGCAGCACGTGTTTCTGAGCATGTAAGAGCGGGGATTAACACTGTTTCTCGAGGACAAAAATTTGCAGCTTCTGCAATGGGTTTTACAACAGCGCAAAGTTATCGTTATGTGATTTTACCAGTTGCATACCGTACGGTATGGCCAACCATTACTTCAGAAGCAATGAACGTCTTCAAGAACTCGGCAGTTCTATATGCACTAAGCGTTTTGAACTTCTTTGCTTATACCAAAACCATGCGAGAAGAAACTTCTCAGGACATTATCATTCTTATTCTGTCTACGCCGGTTTATTTAATCATTACCTACACAATTAAATTTGTGATGGCATGGATTGAAAAACGCATGGCTGTACCAGGTTTAGGTTCGGGAGGAAAATAAATATGGATTTTTCTCTATTACATAACCCTGATGTTATTGCTGCATTAAAAGAAGGTTTTATCTTCACGCTTACAGTAACGGTGCTTGCGATGATGGGGGGGATCCTGATTGGAACTCCATTAGCAATGATGCGTTTATCTAACAGTACCATTGCAAGTAACTTTGCGAAGTTTTATGTCGATCTGTTTCGTGGTATTCCATTAATTCAGGTCATCTTTATTTTCTATTTTTTGTTGCCGAAAATATTTGAGTTTCAATCTGATACTTATTGGGGGCCATTATTTTCGAGTGTAGTGACCTTTGCTATTTTTGAAGCTGCATTTTTCTCGGAAATTGTACGTTCCGGTATTCAGTCTATTTCAAAAGGTCAGGTCAATGCAGGCTACGCTTTAGGGTTTACCTATGGGCAATCTATGCGTTATGTGGTGTTACCGCAGGCCTTCCGTAATATGCTCCCAGTATTACTCACTCAAACCATTATTCTCTTTCAGGATGTGTCATTAGTTTATGTGATTAGTGCACCAGATTTCTTAGGTCGTGCAGATACATTGGCTAATACCTATGGTCCTGAAACGAAAGCAACATTCTACTTAATCGTCGCTGTGGTGTATTTCTGTAGCTCGTTTGTGCTATCGCAATTAGTCAAACGCTTACAGAAAAAAATTGCCATCATTCGCTAATTGGAGATTTTAAATGCCAATGATAGACATCCAACATATCTCTAAATGGTATGGTGATTTTCAGGTTTTAACAGATTGCACGACGAGTATTGAAAAAGGTGATGTCGTTGTTGTTTGTGGACCATCTGGTTCAGGAAAATCAACGCTCATTAAAACTGTAAATGCTTTAGAACCATTTCAGCAAGGTGACATTATTGTTGATGGGGTTTCATTAAAAGATCCAAAAACTGATCTGGCAAAATTCCGTTCTCGTGTAGGAATGGTGTTCCAGCATTTTGAACTTTTTCCGCACATGACTGTTTTGGAAAATTTAACCATTGCTCAAGTGAAGGTGTTAAAACGTTCAGTTGCTGAAGCGCGTGAAAAGGGGCTTAAGTATTTAGAACGCGTTGGGTTACTTGCTCATAAAGATAAATTCCCAGGTCAACTCTCTGGTGGGCAGCAGCAACGCGTTGCAATTGCTCGCGGATTATCGATGGACCCAGTCTGTATGTTGTTTGATGAACCTACTTCGGCACTCGACCCTGAAATGGTAGGTGAAGTTCTTGAAGTTATGGTGCAACTTGCTCATGAAGGTATGACCATGATGTGTGTGACCCATGAAATGGGCTTTGCTAAACGCGTATCTAACCGCTTAATTTTCATGGATGAAGGGAAAATTCTTGAAGACTGTCCAACCAATGAATTTTTTGATAATTTAGAGGCTCGTCATGAGCGCGCTAAACTTTTCTTGCAGAAAATTCAAGCAATGCACTAATACCATTAATAAAAAAAGAGCCTTTTGAAAGGCTCTTTTTTACATCCAAATTTTAGAAACTATATTTTGCTAATAAATTTATGCGGGAGTAATCACCTTTATCATCTGCAAATGTTTTGCGCTGGCCATAAGTATATTCTGCACCTAAGTCAATGTTCTTAACAGGGTTCCAAATTAGGTTAACCAGTGCATTATAAATTTCTTTGTTATAGCTGGTGTTGGTTAAATTGCTATTTGCATAGATGCTATCATTTTTATATTGAATACCGCCTATTGCAAAGGTAGAGCGGAGGATAGGGCTCCATTTACGTTGATAGCCGATAACTGCACTATCAAATTCAGCTAAATTAATATCCTGAGTTGTTGTGTCATAGGCATAAGCTGAGTTGCTATAAAGTAAATAGCGGCCATCTCCTTTAACATGATAGTAATTAGCAACCAAGCTATCTTGAGGTGTTAAATCATATTTACCACCTATGCCGACACCCCAACCAAATTTTTCTTCAGAAGTGCTATCTTTGGGAGCTACACGGTTTTCATGAGCAAGACCATGTAACTGTAATAGGCCTTTATTATCTGTAGTTTTAAAATCATATCGTGCTGTTAAAGCAGGAAAGCGGCTTCCACCAGCAGCGTTACCAGCTTTTTCAACATCGCCGCCTTCTAAGGCAACTAATATTTTTTGTTGTGCATCAATCGGCTGAGTATAACGGACTTGTACAGTACGCGTTGTTCCTGTACCAATAGCGCCATTAAAATCTACTGTTTCTGGTGATGTATCTGTATTTACAAAAGGTGAAGTCGTTTGACCGGCTAACCACTTTCCTAAAGACATATAAGCATGGCGAACGCGGAAGGTACCATTACCATTATCGCCATTTCCACCCATGAAATCGGCTTCAATTTTACCGATTAAATCTCCGTATTGGGTAGGTCGAGTAATATCTAGACCAATTCTTGAAGTTGCAGCAGATACATTTAGTGAATCTTGTTTCGGATCATCTTTATTTAAAGGGTAGTTGGCACCATTTGAAATGCTGCCATTTGAACCTTTAAAGTCATAGGTTGCATCTGCACGGACACTACCATAAAGCTTAACTTGGGTTTGCCCATCCGTCATTGCCATCCAACCTGGTTTTGATACAGGAGGAGTAGCTGGTGCTACGGGAGTTGTTGCTGGAGCACTAACAGATAAAACTGTTTTTTGTTGATCAGATAGTTTCTGGACGAGTTGTTTCAACTCCTTCACTTCATCACGTAAAGCATTAACTTCTGCATCAGTAGCAGCATGAGCAGGCATAACTATACCTGTTAGGCTGACAGTACTCATTGCAAGAACTAAAGTTTTGATTTTTTTCACAAGCATTCCCCACATCGGATAAAGTTTTCCCGTATGTGCATAACAAAAACAGTGCCAACTTTTTAAAATTATAAAAAGTTGTTGATTTTATTAAGGAAAATCTGGAATATGGGAAATGAGATAGTCTTTCGTTGATGCCTTAAGAGAAATGTTGAAGAGATATAAGGCGATAAACGATTGCAAATGCGCTATAAACGTCATACCACTGCACAGTTAACAGGCACAGTGTTGACTCAAGATATTGAAGTAAAGCTTAATTCTTTTTTTAATTGAGTTTGATTTTTTAAAGTAGACTTAGCTTTAGGATATACTGTTAACCTAAAAAGAGCCGATTGGAGAAAAGAATGGAGTTAGACCGTTTTGATAAACAAATTCTGGAAATTTTGTCTCATGAAGACCTGAATTTGAATGAGCTCTCAGAACGGATTAATCTTTCAGTTAGCTCTGTTCATCGCCGTATTAAGCATTTGATTGAAGCCAATGTCATGGGGCAGCTTAAAAGAGAAATTAACTTTAGCAAATTGGGTTTTACCTTGCATATTTTGCTACAAGTCTCTTTAAGTAAACATGATAGTGAGACCTTCGATAAATTTCTTTCTGAAATTGAAGCGATTCCTGAAGTTACAAATGCATTTTTGGTTACTGGTCAAAGTGCCGATTTTATTCTTGAATTAGTGGCACGTAATATGGATGACTACAGCGAAATTTTATTAAGACGTATTGGTAAAATTGACAATGTGGTTGCTCTACATTCGAGTTTTGTCATTAAAGAGTACAATGTGTTTAACTGTTATAACTTATTAAATAAACTATAAAAAAACGCACCGATTGGTGCGTTTTTTAATTTCAATGTTTGGTTTAAGCATCTAATTGAGCTAAAACTTCATCTGAGAATTCAACGTTTGTATAAACGTTTTGAACATCATCAAGATCTTCAAACATATCGATCATTTTAAGAATTTGTTTTGCTTGGTCAATATCTGTAATTTCAGCTTTTGTTGATGGGCTCATCACAACTTCTGCGTTATCAGATTTTAAGCCTGCAGCAGCAAGAGCATCTTGAACTTCACCAAAAGTTTCTGGTGAGGTGATAACTAAAATTTCATCTTCTGAAACTTCAATATCTTCTGCACCTGCTTCCAAAGCAACTTCCATGATTTTGTCTTCTAAAGACACATCTTCAAAAGTAATTTCGCCACGTTTAGTAAATAGGTAAGATACAGAACCCGCAGTTCCCAAGTTACCATTGGTTTTACTAAAGCAGTGACGTACATCTGGAACTGTACGGTTAAGATTATCTGTCATTGTTTCAATAAGGACAGCAACACCACCAACACCATAACCTTCGTAAGTTACTTCTTTTAAATCGTCATTGTCTTCACCACCAACACCGCGTTGGATTGCACGGTTAATGGTGTCACGTGTCATGTTGACAGAAAGTGCTTTTTCGACAACAGCACGAAGGCGAGGGTTGCTAGCAGCATCTCCACCACCAAGTCTGGCAGCAGTCACAATTTCACGAATATATTTAGTAAAAACTTTACCGCGACTTGCATCTTGTTTAGCTTTACGATGCTTAATATTGGCCCATTTAGAATGACCCGCCATGGAAGTGAACTCCAAAAATTAAAAAATGCAAAAGTGCCAGAATATTATCATAGGCATGGTTTTCTTGAAAACTGTTGTCCTATGTTTTGTTAACCAATTAAGTAAGCTTAGAGGCCCTAAATTTAAGTAAAAAAATAGTCCCTAAAGTTGTTACAGAACAAATTAGTTAATCTTCACATCAATATCATATTGCGCGTAAAGTTCTTTAATGGTTTCAAGATCTTTTTGCAAATCAGTAGGGTAAATCTTACCTAAAATACCACCTTTCTTTGTTCTTGCATTTGCATACATCAGTACAATTGGAACATTCGCAGCTTTTGCAATATGCCAGAAACCTGTACGAATAGGTTTACGCTCAGATCCATCTTTTGCACGAGTTGCTTCGGGGGCAATGACTAGATTGAAAGTATCATTACTTTGAAATTTTTCGACCATTTGAGACACAATATCTTTGCTTGCTTTACGGTCTACAGGAATGCCACCTAGTTTTTCAAGTATGGGCTTCATTGGCCCTTTAAAAAGCTCTTTTTTAATTAGCGTATGAATTTTTAAATCTAATATTTGAAACATAGCGATTGATAAGATCGCATCTAGGTTAGAAGTATGCTCGAACCCAATAATAACTTGTTTTTTCTCAAGAATTGTAGGATCTACATCATAGGTCCAACCAACTGCTTTGAAGATAGAATTGCCTAAAAACTTTTTCATAGAGACGTGGGAGACAAGTAAGGTTGCGGAATTCTAATATGAGTTGGTCTAAAAAGGTAGAAAATTATCAACATGTTAAACTTTATTTATTTTAATTTTTAAATTGAAATATTTAATAAAATTTATATTTATTAATATTATATTTTAACTCTCCAAT